>JAFGTH010000058.1 GCA_016934225.1 Lentisphaerota bacterium
ACAGGTTTTGGTTTTCTATCTGAAGTAAATAATCCCAGACTTCGTTCCAGGGCCACCCAATCATAAGGCGGATGCGTCATTCTGTCCAGGTCGAACCCGCACCACCATATGAACGCACGGCAGTCTTCGGATAGTGCGGAGAAAAGTACCGTTCTTGCGTAGGCGGCTTCCGTGTGTTTGTCGCATATCATGTCTCCGAGCGAGCCGATTTCCTCGACGATTGCCGTCTTCCCGGCTATATCCGAATACAACTTCGTTTCAGCGGCGGCATGTAGAGAAGCGCGCATTGTATTCAACGGTTCTCTCGCGCAGTGCGCGGTAAAAAGGGGATACGGATGGGTTGTCATAATATCCGTTAACTCCGAGACGTCGGATATAGACCACGGTTTCTGTGGTTCGACCGCCAAACCATGCATGCCGGATACAATCGGACGCGACGGATCAACTATTTTTATTGTAGAAGAAATAAGCGCAAGCCACGTCCATGCTTCTTCGCGCGAAGCATTGCCCATGCAGTTGCATTCATTGCCAAGATCCCATGCCTTGATTGACGCGTGGTTCTTGAACATTGAAACAAATGCAGAAACGAATCGTGTTTCCCACATTAACGCAACCGGACTGGTGATAAGATTCAGTCCGTTTAAAGCATGGGGAGCATACAATCGTCCGCTCATCCAGCCGGTCAGCAGCCCAACAATCAATTTCATGCCGCGTTCACGCGCCATATCGGCAAATTCGGAAAAACGGTTCAACATTACCGGATCAAGACATGCAATATTTTCATCGTTCAACGGAATCGAATCTCTTCCAGTCCCGATCTGGCGTGTTGTTCCGTAAAAACCTTTCAATGATTCGATTGGCTGGAAATCCGGCCAAAGAGGAAAAACTCTGAGCAGTTTAATACCGTATTTTGCCAGAGCATCCAGATCTTTTGCTATCTCGCGGGGTTGCCATTTGAGCCACATGTTGGTACCGGTCTTCGACGGCCAGTAATTACATCCTATTACAAAGGTTCCCGACTCAAATATATTGGAATTTTTCATGAGCTAAGAATAGATGTGTTGGAAAACAGAAATCAACAGGAATCGTACAATTGTAGTGAACACGTTCCACCTTCGCACGGTTACACTGTTTATGATGGGGTTTTCCAATCCAATTCCTGCTAAAAACCTTTATGACCGGACGGACCGAAAATTGGCGCACTGTGAATACTCGTTGGAGGGGCCAGGACAAACCAATGTTCGGCAAATAGCCGTTTGATGCCGGAAATCCGTTATAGCCAGCCGGTCATTTGCGCCAGTTGCCGGCAGTAGTCCACAAAATTCTCCCAAGGAACGTCGGACGGAATACCGTGGTCGCAGCCGGGAATGTATCCTCCGTCGCGCACGACCGGTTCAATGCGCTTCAGTTCGTCGCGCAACGCCTGTCCGCCTTTGGCGATACAACGTTTGTCCACACCTCCACGATAGGCCATGTTATGGCCGAACTGTTTACGGAATTCATTGATGTCGCAATGGGCTGCCACTTCAATGGGATCGCACACGTTTACGCCTGATTCAATCCATAGAGGAATTAACTCGCCGATATACCCGTCGGAATCAACGGCAAACATCGGCACTCCTGCTTTCTTAATACGCTCGTGCCATGCCTTCCAGCCAGGCATGCAAAAACGACGGGTCATATCCATCGAGATCATCGCCTTGGCCTTGTAGGCCATGTCCTCCGAAATATAAAACGAATCCGGCGTAACATGTTCCAATATGCGGTCCAGCATTTGCAGAACAAAATCGGTCCAGAAGGCGGCCATTTCGTCAACGAATTCCGGGTCATCCACCATCATCATGCACAAGCCTTCAAACCCGCACCATTCGCGGAGAATCCAGAATGGCCCGGAAAAATGCACATCAAGCGCCCAGTCACGTTCAGCAGCCTGTTTGCATCGCTCTTTAAAGTCGCTGGGGAATCGGCCCGGCGCGTTGACGTCGTAACGCGTTTTCATTTGTTCCCAGTCGTTGCGATTCTCCACAGGACATTTGATCCACCGCCTCGTGACGAAGTCAATAGCATCGCGGAGATACCTGATGTCATATTGGTCGGAGATTTCACAGATGTTACCTTTCCAGTCCTGACAAACGTAATGGCCATTTTTGTGTTCAAGGACTTTTTCTTCAAATTCCGGCATCACCCGCTCGTTTATATCAAGATTTATTATCGGCATTTTAGGCTCTTCAGGCGTCAAGCCGATTACTTCCAAAACGTATTCGTGAGGATTGCGATCCTCGGGTACGCCTTCCTTGTGCCATCGCGCGCGCGTTGATTCCCTGCCATGACCGGGCGTAAACGGAATCTTATCCGGATTTTTAAACGTTAGCGTCTCCAGATTGCGTTGTCTTGGCGTCATGTATGATTCTCCAAACAATTGTTATTCAATGTTCACACCTATAAATCTGCCATAAAATCCTTCTTGCCTGCGTTCGATGCTTGGACATATAATGTTTGTAAATGAGACATATCAGCTATTCCGCTTCCGGCCAGCAGAAACATCAGATGAAAGGATATCGTTTCATCACAGATCAATATGAATTGTTCCAATTGATCTATGTAAGCGCCGGAGAGCTATTGTTTGAGACAGACAGCGAAACCCGCTTTCTCGGACCGGGGGAATTGGTCTTATTGCGTGAAGGCAGCGCATTTGTGCTTTCCTGTCCGCGTCGGTCATATCACGGTGTTAGTTTTCACGCCACCGGCGCATTGCCCCCCGCTTTTTTCGGACTGAGCGAAGCCATTCGTGCATCGGCCGAACTTCACACGCTGGCAAAGCTCATGGAGCAACAATTCAGCGAACCCTGTCCCGAATCGGCGACAATTCTGGAAGGATTAGGCCGCACGATGGCGTGGCAGGCGATTCGCATTAGCGGACAAAAGTCGGCATCCCGAGGACGCGTCGGCATGGATCATGCCGACGCGGCACGGCAGATACTCGATGCAACTCTCTATACCGCACGCTCGGCACGGGACGTGCTGGCCTCGTTGCCGATAAGCTACCGGCAGCTTGCTCGCCGTTTTACCAAGTCTTTCGGTTTATCGCCAAAGCAATATCAACTTAAGGCTCGCATCAACGAAGCGCGTCGGTTGCTGCGCGAAACCAGGTTGCACATCATCGCTGTCGCCATGGAACTGGGCTATTGCTCCAGCCAGCATTTCGCCACACAATTTCTCGCTCAAACCGGCCTGACACCGTCGGAATATCGAGAATCGTCTCAGAAGGAATCATCCAAAATGTAGATCAACGACCATGTCTCGTGCGATACGATAAAATTGTTGTTCGGTGAATGCAAAGATTGAAACCGGAAAATCTTGAGCGGAACAACATGTGAAGCAGCCCGGGAATTAGGCGGAAATTCGGTTGGGATAGATATCATGCAATAGCGCGAAGAATTCCCTGCTGAATATACGAAGGCAATCAACAAGTTGACCCTCGAATTCTCGAAAGAGCGCTGCGCTCCCGACGGGGTTATTCTCCGGAACAACTTGTCCAGTTCAACTCCGGCAAGAAAACAGAACAGAGGACATCCAGCAAAGGCAGTCGAGACGCCCCCTAAAGGCGCGCCTCATTGCGTCTGCGCATGA
>JAFGTH010000059.1 GCA_016934225.1 Lentisphaerota bacterium
TGGTGTATATCGGCCAAAAGGATTCCGCCAGGGCGGTCTCCGAACATTTGCGCAAATTCGGTCGTGCAGGAGCCATACACAGCATTGGGGATGGGCGTATCACTGGTATTGCAAGCAGAAGAAACGACAAATACACGGACTTGATTATTTTAGTTGAGCCGTCCGGAAAACCTACAGAGATGATTCACTACAGAAACGATGGCCGGCGATTCGAGATAGTTGAGAACAATTATCGGAGCGAATAGGCAAACTGATGGCTGATGATGAAGACAAGATGTGTTTGTTGGGTCTACGAGTTTTGCTTGTTGAGGATGACGCGGAAAGTCGTGAATTTCTTACCGTCGGCTTGGAGCTTGAGGGTATAACGGTGGTCTCCGCTGTTAATGCGGATGAAGCGATAGAGGCGTTGCAGCATTCTTTTTTTGATGTAATAACGACAGACATGAAACTGCCGGGCATGGATGGACTGGGATTGCTTCGATACGTTAGAGAGAATGTAGGCGAGATTCCGGTCATACTTATAACAGGTTACGGTAGTGTCGGATCCGCAGTTGATGCTCTCAAATTGGGCGCCCAGGATTATTTGTCAAAGCCTTTCAAAAGCATTGATGTTTTGTTGAGCTCGATCTGGCGTGCTGTCAACACCTACAGGTTGACAATTCAAAACAAGGCTTTGCATGAAAGGCTGTTGCGTGCCGAGAAATTGGAATTCCTGGCTAATCTTGCGGGAGGTGTGGCGCATGATCTCAATAATATCCTGTCCCCGATGATATGTTTATCAGACATTCTCATAGAAGAGATCAATGAACTTGGGCGGAAGAACGGATTGGATGTCGAGGAGATGATAACTGATCTGACGGTGATGAAATCTTCGGGGAAGAGGGCTGCGTCGGTTGTCAGGGATTTGATGGCGTCCAGCAGAACTGGCAATCTTGAGCGAGTGTCTCTAAACATGAACGAACTTGTTTCCGCCTGGTTGTCTTCGCAAGAAGTTAAGGAAATAGAATCTTCCCTTGAAGGATTGGAGGTAAATTTTGACAAGGGGGTTGGTCCGATGTATGTGGAGGCATCGGAGCCACATATTATGCGCGCGCTTTCCAATCTTGCGCACAATGCATTGGAAGCCATGGATCCTGCCATCACGGAAGTTGCGACATCACAGAGAGTGTTAACGATCAGTACATTGCGGATGGAGATAAGTGAACCTTTGATCGGATATGATATCATAGAAAAAGGTTGTTACATTCGTGTTAGTGTTACAGATACCGGTATTGGCATAAATGAAGCCGATATTCCGAGAATCTTTGAACCGTTCTTTACGTGTAAGAAAAACGTTAAAAAAAGCGGCAGCGGTCTTGGGTTGGCTGTGGTGAATAGTGTGATGCGTGACCACGACGGTTTTATAGATGTTTACAGTGTGCCCGGCCATGGTACGGTCTTTCATCTGTATTTCCCATGTTCCAGCCAAGTTGCGCTCCCGCGCGGAGATCAGCCGCTTCAATCAAGCGGAAATGAACGCATTCTTGTGGTTGATGATGAATTGTGCCAACGGCGAGTCGCCAGTCGAATGCTGAGTGCGCTGGGCTATAAAGTAAGCCTGGTTAACGATGGGCAAGAGGCTGTAAAACTAATCAAAAAATCATGTAAAAACGGCAGGTCTGAGTATGACCTTATTGTACTGGACATGATTATGGACGAAAACTTTGACGGACTAGACACTCTTTACGCCATTCGAGAAATATGTCCTGAACAGAAAGTTATTATAGTAAGTGGTTTCGCTCCAACAGGCAGGGTTCAAACCGCAATTAATATGGGAGCTGGTTGGTTGCAGAAGCCCTATGAAATTGGTCGTATGTCTGTAGAGTTGAGGACGCAACTGGACTCATTGCAAGTCGTTTAACTCTAACCGCGTGCTTGCTTGGGAAACGTACATTGCAAGCATGTCGTTACAGCATCTTAACGATTCAATAAGTTGATGTAATATTGTTGACAGCGCGTCAGGGACATCTTTAAGCATGGTTTCAAGTTGCGCCCGCGTAATCACTTCGACCAGAACACGATCTTGAGCCGTTACCGTAGCAGATCGGGGTACATCGTCTATCAATCCCATTTCTCCCACTATTTCACCCTCGGCGCGAGTGCCCAGGGCGGTTTTCGTGCCGTCGCTATCCTCATGCCAGACAGTTACGTATCCGCTCTTGATTATATACGCTTCAGTAGCCGGTTCGCCTTCTTTGAATAAGTTATTGCCCCGTTCAAAAATTTTTGTCTCGAGCTTTGGATCAGACATTAACTGTCTCCTTGTATTGCCGGGGTAACAATATCAGATTAATACATTCGACGTAAAGGCGGATTGATGGAACGCATGGAGAAAACAGCCTATGCTTTCCTACCAGAATGGCTATTTTATTATCGGGTGATAAGTTCTGTTCGGGAGCATAATCGGTAAACATATTGCGTATAATTGTTTAAAAAGAAAGCCCTATATGATTGGTCAGGATGTAAAACCTTGATCGTCAAGTTCGTTTTGGAATAAGTTGCACTTGTCTGAAACAGATTAAAAAGCGTTTGCTATGGTGCTTGCGTTGACTATTCAAAAAGATAGAATGCACTATTCATGAACAAAGGCGACACATACACAATCAAGGTAGAACCGGCGGGTGGCGACAAATTGGCAAAGACTGTCGTTAAACGTACGGATGATCGGATTGTGTTGTCTCAAAACGCCGGAATGACTCTGAATGAGCTTAAACGGAGTTATGAAACTATTTTAAAAGCGCAGGCGATTTATTATCCGGTGGCATTTCAGTTTTTGCGAGAATTGGGTGCAGGGCGTCAGGGAAAAGTATTCCTCGGATTGAGGCAAGGCGCTCGCGGCTGTATTACCGAGCATGCCATAAAGTTGTACGATCCGTCGTTATACAGAAGTCCGGAGGAGTATTGGACGGATATGGGTCGTATCGCTTCGCAGATTTCGCAATTGCAGCGTGTTCAGAGTCCAAATCTTGTTACTAGACATTCGTACGAAGAAACATACGGAATAGGATACATTCAGATGGAGGCTATAGACGGCATGGATTTGACGCGTCTCATGACAATGGATCACCTCCAGATCGCCAGAGCAAAGAGTACTGATAAAGAATGGCAGACTTTCACTGAGACATTATTTTTTCTGCGAAGGAATAGAGCGGCTCTAAGACCCGGGTTGGTTGTTTACATTCTCAGAAGTATATTACGCGGATTAGAGACATTGCATGCTGCGAATTTTCTTCATTATGACATTAAACCCGGGAATATAATGATAGACCGACTGGGATATGTGAAAATTGTTGATTTTGGTCGAGCGGTTCTGGCGGGCGAAAAGTTGACGTTTCTTCTCGGATCGCCGTTGTACATGGCACCCGAGACTCATCGCCGGGAAATAGCCAGTATACAGGCGGATTTCTACAGCGTCGGCTTGGTAGGAATTGAGATGCTGCGAGGCAGAAGCCTTACAAAATCGCATGACATAGACGAAGAAACGTTATTACGAATGAAAATGAAGTTGCCGGAGCGCCTTCACAGGATTCTTCCTGGCTATGTTCAAAAGAACGATTATTTAGTATCAATTTTAGGCCGCTTCATTGATCCTGAACCGGGAAACAGACATCATACGGCCAAGGATGCGGAGGCAGGTGATAAGGGGCTCAGGATAGTGGATAAGCAATTTGCTCAAGCAGGGGTTGAGACTGAGTATTCAAGAATTTTATCGGACTATCTCGCGAAATTGGTTGATACCAAAACGAGCCGAATAGAGATGCCACGTGTTCGTTCATACAGTTCGGATGTGACTAACGTTGTGCGCAGCATTTGAATAGAAAGCGGTTTTATGTGACGCGATATGAATGGCGGATTGATGCCGGTAATAGAAAATACGAGCAAAGAGATGAACGGTTGGCACAGAAAAATTCGGAAACCATGTGCTTGATCTTTGCAATAGGGCGTGACAGAATGACAAAAGAAAATTGGGTGTGCTTGGAATGACAAGTCAGAATGACAGTTCAAACCGCGACAGCGAGACTATTGTTCCTTGTTCGAAAGGGCGGTTGTTGATCGTGGATGACGAACCTGGAATACGAAATGTCTTCGGACATATTTTGTCGAACGGCTTGCCAAATTGTCTGATAGAACTGGCTGTTAATGGAGCGGAAGCTGTTGCGGCATTCAGCGCTGTTCATCATGCTCTCATTCTGATGGACTTGCACATGCCGGTTATGGATGGTGAGACGGCTTTTTACAAAATTAGAGATTTTTGCGCAGAACAAAAGTGGGAAATGCCTGCTGTTGTGTTCTGCACAGGATACGACCCTTCTTTGAATCTTCGAAAGATTGTCTCCAGCAGTGAGTCTCACTATCTGCTTCGCAAGCCGGTCGCTAATGATGTTCTGATAGAAATTTTACGCGCAAGGCTCTAAGTTCTTTTGGCTAATACTGCGTGCTCGTAGTTTTTAACCTCGGCGACCCATTTCATTCCGACCGGGACATTGTGTTGCTCACAATAGTAGTCCCAAATGGCGGCTGACGGCAGATTTTTTGTCTCTTCCAGAAGGGCCAATCGGGCAGTAAAATCGCCTGTTGCTTCATAGTCTCGAAGGCGTTGCGCCGGTTCGATCATTGCCAGCAGAAGCGCTTTTATCATACTCCGCGTGCCGATGGTCCATGCCGCTACGCGGTTAATGCTGGCATCAAAGAAATCCAGCCCAATATGAGTTCGCTTCAGAAAATTCCCCCGTACAAGTTCTTCCGCAATAGCTTTCAGCTCGTCCGATAATATCACCACATGATCACTGTCCCATCGCACCCCTCGACTGACATGAAGCAGGATTTCGTCCAAGAATGTGAGAACAGAGGATATTTTATCGGCAATACTTTCCGTTGGATGGAAATGTCCTGTGTCGAGGCACAGGAGTTTGTTGTGTTTAAGCGTGTAACCCATGTAAAATTCATGCGATCCCACCACATAACTTTCCGAACCTATGCCAAAGAGCTTGCTTTCAACGGCATCCAGGTTGTATTCAGGACGGATTGTCTCGGTAAATACTTCATCCAATGCCTGTTTGAGTCGTTCGCGCGGTCCCTTGCGATCAATAGGGATATCCTTGTAACCGTCTGGTATCCAGATATTTGTTACGCAAGGCGAACCGAGCGTTTTGCCGGCCGCTTCTCCGATTTTTCGACATGCAATGCAGTGTTCAATCCAAAAATTGCGTATTCCGCTGTCTGCATGGCTTAAAGTAAATCCGTCAGCCGCTTTGGGATGCGAAAAACAACTTGGATTGAAGTCCAAACCGGAGCAATTTTCCTTTGTCCAGTCAATCCATGAGGCGAAATGTTCCGGAAGAAGTTTGTTGCGTTCGATCTTTTTACCGTGGGTTTCCGCATACATGGAATGAAGGTTAAGACGATGTTTCCCGGGTATCATATCGAGAGTCTTGCGCAGATCGGATCGCAATTCGTCAGCCGTCCGGGCTTTGCCGGGGTAGTTGCCGGTGGCTTGAATGCCGCCACCGGTCAAGACGGCATCCGGCGACTCGAATCCGCCTAGATCGTCACCCTGCCAGCAATGCAGAGAAATGCTCACTTCGGATAGGGCTTGAATAGCCTTATCGGTATCTACTCCAAATTCTGCGTAACGTTCTTTTGCCAAGCGGTATGCCTTTTCAACGTTTCCCATTGCGTTCTCCTATGTGTATAATTTTCATACGTATTATGACAATTTACTTAACTGCACATGTTATTACACTTTTTCATATTTTATCAATTAACCGACGATTCTCAACTATAACATCGGATAATTTTACCTTTACTCAACCTTTAAGCAAAACACAATCACGGCGCAAGGACGAGCAGGAA
>JAFGTH010000060.1 GCA_016934225.1 Lentisphaerota bacterium
AACTAATATCCCTATCAAAGGATACTTTCTGCAAACCGTGGCTTGCAGATCGTTGAAAAGGCCGCAAGCGGCTGCGCCTATATCCCCATTTGCCAATGCGGAAACGATACTATTATCGTGTATCCTGCCCAATGTCAAGGAGGACGAGCTGTGCCTTGAATATATGTCCTTTGTTGACACATTTATGCCCGGATTCGCCAGTACAATCCACCACCCTTTTTCGCAAATATCATCTGAAACAGATAAGGCCGTAACGTATTCGCCCCTGCCTTCCACCAGAACCGCTCCGCCATGTATAAGCGCTGGAATGTCACAGCCCAGTTTCGCCCCAATTTCCATTAAATCCGCAGAACCCAAACCCGTATTCCACCATTTATTCAAAGTTTTGAGCACCGTCGCCGCATCCGAACTGCCGCCCCCCAATCCTCCACCGACCGGAATGCGCTTTTTTAACAGAATCCGCACACCGCCATTGTGCCCCGTTAAATCCTTAAGCAAAACAGCCGCTCGTGTGCAAAGATTGTTTTTCGAAGCAACACAACATCCGTTCATCGAACTTGATGGCGCACATCCGTCAACCACCGTTTCTATGATGCCGTCCGTGTCTTCAAAGGCAAGCGTATCCGAAAGACTTATCGGTACAACAACGCTGCGGATGTCGTGATATCCGTCATCCCTGGCCCTGATAACCTCCAATGCGAAATTCACCTTGGCCCATGCTTCAACTCCCTTGCCGCCAAACACATTTTCAGACATTCGCTTCTCTCTTTCCAAAAATAATGAGATTGAAACGGATTACGTTTTCAATGTGTCCAACAATTGTTGAAGTTTGCGACGTTCATCAAGAAGTTCTTGCTTCTTCTCATTTTGTTGCTCAACCACATGTTTGGGAGCTTTGCTCATAAAATCAACGTTTGCCAGCTTCATGTTGATTCGTTCCAGGCCGCCTATTACCTTTTCAAGCCGGCTGGTCAATCGTTTTGTTTCCTCTCCGATATCTATCAACCCCTCAAGCGGCATATAAATCGTGCCGAGCTTACTCAAGCCACTGGGCATAACTTTTCCAGTTTCAATCGCCTTGACAATGGTCATACGATCCGCCCTTAACAACACTTTCAGGGAATTTGCGTCCGATTCCATTCGCGAACCGGCGGCATCCGACTCCGGCACAATAATATAATTGATTTCCTTCGACGGCGTTATGCCGTAATCCGCGCGCAGAATTCTGCCGGCGCGCACCAGATCGTGTTTTTTTTCAACATACTCCACAGACTCCGTATCCATGCCCCACGTGGCCATCGTTTCGGAAGAAGCCGGTTGCGGCCATTGCGCGTATGCGATTGTATCTTCATCCTTCCCGTAACCCATGGTGTGCCAGATTTCTTCGGTAATAAACGGCATCATCGGATGCAACAAACGCAGCGCCGAAGAAAAAATATAGTTCATGATTTTCATAACCTGCGCGCGGCGCGGCTCATCACCTTTGCTCAGAACACTTTTTGCATATTCGACATACCAATCGCAGAACTGATGCCATATGAATTCGTAGAGAACAAGCGACGCATCGTTGAAACGATATTTCTCGAGATTCTCCGTGCATGATGCGATCGCGCTTTGAAGCCGGGCTATAATATGTTTGTCGTCAGGCTCAAGAAGATCCGCGCTGAGATCAGGCAAAATCGCCGGATCCGATCCGCTGCCGCAAATGCCTTGCATTTGCATGAACCGAGCGGCATTCCATAACTTCGTGCCGAAATTCCTGCCTATCTCGAACTTGTCGTTTGATAAAAACACATCCTGACCGGTCGCGGTGATCATCATCAGACTGAACCGTAATGCATCCGCGCTGAATTCCTCGATGATCGTCAGAGGATCTATGGAATTGCCCAGGCTTTTGCTCATTTTCAGGCCCTTATCGTCCCGCACTGTTCCGTGGATGTACACTTTCGAAAACGGCACGTCCCCCATAAATTCCAGGCCGGCCATTATCATGCGCGCCACCCAGAAAAAAATTATTTCCGAGGCAGTCACAAGATCGTTTGTCGGATAATAGAATTTCAGATCATCTTTTGCCTCGGGCCAACCAAATGTGCTGAACGGCCATAACCAGGATGAGAACCATGTGTCGAGCACATCCTCATCTTGACGCACATTGCCGCTGCCGCATTTCGGACATACAGTGGCGACAATTTTCGCGGCCCATTCATGACCACAGGCATCACAGTAAAATACGGGTATCCGGTGTCCCCACCAGATCTGTCTGGAAATGCACCAGTCTCGAATGTTCTCCATCCAGTCCAGGTAAACTTTTGTCCAGCGCTTCGGCACAAATTCCACACTGCCGTTCTTCACCGCATCAATGGCCCGCTCGGCAAGAGGCTTCATTTTAACAAACCATTGAGGCGAAAGACGCGGCTCGACAACTGTATCGCAACGATAACAATGACCAACAGCGTGATTATGATCTTCTACTTTCTCAAGCAACCCGGCAGCTTTCAGATCTTCAAGTATTTTCTTTCGACATTCAAAACGGTCCATACCGGCATAACAACCGGCAAATTCGTTCATCGTACCGTTGCCGTTCATAACATTGATCGGCGTCAGATTGTGACGCAAACCCATTTCAAAGTCGTTCGGATCATGAGCCGGCGTAACCTTCACAATGCCGGTGCCGAACTTCGGATCAACAATGTCATCCTTTATCACCACCAACTCGCGGTCGAGGATGGGCAACATTATTTTTTTCGACGAAAGATCCTTGTATCGTTCGTCGCCGGGATTCACAGCGACTGCAACGTCGCCGAGAAGCGTTTCCGGACGTGTGGTTGCCACAACGATATGCTCCGCCTTGCCGTCGTCGTTCGATACCGGATACTTGATGTAGTAGAGCTTGCCCCTCGTGTCAATATGCTCGCTCTCTTCGTCCGATAAAGCAGTATGACAACGCGGACACCAGTTGATAATGTAGTTGGCTTTATGAATCAGTCCCTTGTCATAAAGCCGGACAAACACCTCGGCAACGGCATCGCTCAACCCTGAGTCCATTGTAAAACGCTCGCGATCCCAATCGCATGATGCGCCCAGCCGCTTGAGTTGGTTGATAATCGTACCGCCATATTGTTCGCGCCATTTCCAGACGCGGGCAATAAACGCATCACGTCCGAGATCCTCTCGACTTTTTCCTTCTTCCCGCAGCGATCGTTCGACAACGTTTTGTGTCGCAATGCCGGCATGATCGGTTCCCGGAATCCATACCACGTTTCTACCCTGCATGCGGCGCCATCTGACGAGAATATCCTGGATCGTGTTGTTGAGCGCATGGCCCATGTGAAGTATCCCCGTCACGTTCGGCGGAGGTATTACAACGCAATAGGGATCTCCGCCGTCTTGAGAAGTCCGATGATAAATTCTGCGTTCCAGCCACAAACGCAGCCATTTATCCTCAAGTCGCTTAGGATTGTAATTTTTTTCCATCTCGGCCATAAGTCGCTCTCGTTCCTCGCCGGTCAAGCCACCCTTGACACGTATCAAGCGTTTTTCTCATTCTCTTCGGACTTGAACAGCTTATATTCGACGCTGTCCACCAAAGCTTCCCACGACGCTTCGATAATGTTTTCCGAAACACCTACCGTGCCCCAACTGTCCTCTCCGTCACTGGACTCGATGAGTACACGCGTTTTCGCGGCCGTCGCTTCTTCCGGATCAAGAATTCGCACACGGAAATCTGTTAAAAAGACCTTCGCTATCTCCGGATAAAACCGCATCAACGCTTTCCGTAACGCACTGTCGAGCGCATTGACCGGGCCATCGCCGTCGGCCGAAGTTTGCTCGATTTGATTGTTCACCCGCACTTTGATGATTGCGTCCGAGGTGCAGGGCTCGTTTTGCCCCCTCTTTTCAACAGTTACACGGAATCCTTCCAGTTCAAAGAACGGTTTGTGCTCCTTTAATACCTTCTGAATGAGTATCTTGAACGACGCATCTGCGGCTTCAAAAGCATACCCCTGGCTTTCCAATTCCTTTAATGCGCTTAATATCTCTCGTGTATCATTGGCGGAATCCATCCGACCTACTCCAAGCTCTACCGCTTTCAGTAACACGCTGCTGCCGCCGGCCAGTTCCGAAACCAAATTCCTTCGCTTATTCCCGACCAGCCCTGGTTCAACATGTTCAAACGTCCTGGGATTTTTCTTAACGCCATCAACATGAGAACCGCCCTTGTGACTAAACGCGCTCTGGCCGACATAAGGCGCCTTTTTGTCGTGAGTTAAATTCACAAGTTCGTCCGCAAACAAAGACAGCTCACGCATTTTCGACAGTTCCCCGTCTTTCACGCAACGCTTGCCCATCTTAAGCTCAAGAGTAGGAATTATGGCGCACAGGTTTGCATTCCCGCATCTCTCCCCATATCCGTTGATCGTGCCCTGCACCTGAACCGCGCCGGCCCTGACCGCCTCCAATGTATTGGCAATCGCCAGGCCCATATCGTTGTGAATATGAATCGCCACACGCGTTTTGACGGATGAAACCACCGCTTTCGTGATGTCGTAAATCTCGTTAGTAAGGCAACCACCGTTCGTATCGCACAACACCACAGTATCGGCCCCGGCATCAACTGCGCACTGCGCCACCGACATTGCAAAATCAGCGTTAGCTTTGTAACCGTCAAAGAAATGCTCAGCATCAAAGAGCACCTCTTTGCCGTGGTCTTTGAGGTATGATACAGTCTCCGATATCATCGCCAAATTCTCTTTGATCGTTGTGCGCAGTACATCACTTACGTGCAGATCCCAAGCCTTCCCGGTTATCGCCACTGCTGATGTGTCGGCCTTAATGAGATTGGCCACCATGGGATCGGACCCTACCTTCGCGCCTACCCGGCGCGTGCTGCCGAAAGCCACAATTACGGAATGGCTCAAATTCTCCTTTTTGATGTCCTCGAAGAACCTCATGTCCTTTTGGTTCGACCCGGCATAGCCTCCTTCTATGTAATCAATCCCGAACAAATCGAGCCGCTTCGCCAATTTGATCTTGCCAACACCGGAAAACGACACATCCTCGCCCTGTGCGCCGTCGCGTAATGTTGTGTCATATACCGTTATTTTTTCACTGTTCATTTCAGCACCAATTCACTTTCGCCATGGAAAAAACGAAGCGTACAAGGATCTGACCGCCTGCTCGCTGTCTTCACCCTTCACTCCGAACATCATGCTGATTTCGGACGCGCCCTGATCCATCATTTCTATGTTCACACCGGCGTCGGCCAGTGCTTTTGTCGCCTTGGCCGCCACCCCTACAACGTACCGCATCCCCTCGCCTGCTATCATTATCAACGCCAATCCATGCTCAATATTCGCATCCGCGCCCAGCTCGATTTTAATGCGATCAAGAATCCGTTTCTCGGTCTCTTCGTCCATCCCGTCCTCACGCAGAACAATTGACAAAGTATCTATACCCGAAGGCAAATGCTCAAACGACAACCCTTCATCCTCGATTATCTGTAACAGCTTTCTTCCGAAACCGATCTCACGGTTCATTAAATACTTGCTCATTGAAATCGTGCAGAAACCCTTGTTGTGCGCTATGCCGACGACTCGACCTGCCGTTGTTTCCCTGTTCAGGACAATCATCGTGCCAGGTTCGTCCGGAGCATTGGTATTCTTAATGCAGATCGGAACGCCGTTTCGGATCGCCGGGATTATCGCTTCATCATGCAATACTTTGAACCCCGCATAGGACAACTCGCGCATTTCCCGATATGTCATCTCCGGAATAGGTTCGGTGTTCGGCACAATCTTCGGGTCGGCTGCATATACAAAATTCACGTCAGTGAAATTTTCATACACATTAGCCTTGATCGCGGCCGCCAGAATCGCGCCGGTGACGTCCGACCCGCCACGCGAAAATGTGACAACCTGCCCTTCCGGCGTATATCCGAAAAATCCCGGAAAAACCGTTATGCCGTCATAGTCTGCAATTTTCGCAAGATTATCGTACGACTCCGGCAATAACTGAGCACTGCCATGCTGAGCGGTCAGTAAAAGACCCGCTTCACGCGGATTCAAATATCTGGCTTTACAGCCGCGCTTCTGAAACTCGGCCGCCACAAGCTTCGCGCAATTATCTTCACCGGCCGCTTTCATCCTGTCCAGATATGCGGCATGACTGCTCTTGTCCGATTCCATACACAACTGTAGATCATGTTTAATATCCGCTAGAACTTTTTCAGGGAGATCCAAATCGCGCTGTATCAACGCGTAACGCTCGACAATACGCCGTAATTCCTTTTCGCCCGAATTGCCGGCAAGTTTTTCCCGCGCACAGGTAATTAACAGGTCCGTCACTTTCGTGTCCGTCTTGTCGCGCTTTCCGGGAGCCGATACCACCACTACCCGACGCTCGGAATCGGACAATATGATGTCACATGATTTTGACACCTGAGCGGCATCAGCCATGGACGTCCCGCCAAATTTACAAACTTTCATGGGAATCGTATCCTTTGAGCGCTATTCCTGAATCCTGATACGCACCGTCTCCGCGCCAACAACATTCATCGAACCGATTTCGGCCAGCGCGGCATTTAAATCCCGCTCAAAAGCATTGTGCGTTACTATCACAATCGGCACATATTCGCCGACACGGCCTTCTTTTTGCAGAATGGATGCAATGCTGATGCCGTGAGCGCCAAGCACCGACGCGATGCGCGCAAATACTCCCGGACTATCATGAAGCAGAAGGCGAAGATAATATCTCGTTTCGACGTCTTCCATACTGCAAAGCGATACCTTGCTGCCGAATGCTGGAATCGGGGGCACACGACATGGACTGTTGCCAACCAGATTTCTCACAACATCCGCGACATCACCAATTACGGCTCTGGCCGTCGGCTCACGCCCGGCGCCACGACCATAGTAAAGAGTGTCGCCCGACAAATCGCCGCGAACCATTACAGCATTGTAGGCCCCGCTGACCGACGCCAAAACATGATGCAGCGGAACAAGGGCCGGATGCACTCGCACATCAATTGACCGGGATTTGTCATCTCGATATTTTATAACGGCGAGCAGCTTGATTCTGTATCCGCAATCGTGAGCATACTCTATGTCCGCATCCGATATGCCACGAATACCTTCCACGTAAACCGAATCGAGCGGCAACATTGTGCCATAAGCCAGCGAAGCCAGAATAGTCGCTTTATGTGCAGTGTCCAATCCGTCTATGTCCAGACTCGGATCGGCTTCCGCATAGCCCTCAGCCTGAGCCGCCTGAAGAACATCTTCAAAATGCAAATGCTCCTGCTCCATCCTGGTCAATATGTAATTGCAGGTTCCATTAAGAATGCCGATAATACTTTTGATTCGGTTCCCAATTAAACCCTCGCGTAATGCCCGCACTATCGGTATCCCGCCGCCGACACTCGCGCCAAAGTAAATATCCACATTCTTTTCGCAGGCCAGTCCAAATATTCGCTCGCCATGTCCGGCCAATAACGCCTTGTTGGCCGTAACAACAGGTTTGCCGCGCTCCAAGGCCCGTACAATAAAATCCTTCGCCACACTCGTGCCGCCAATTAATTCGATTACAATTTGTATGTTCGGATTGTCTATGACTAATCCGGCATCAGTCGTTAAAATCGCAGGATCTATCGAAACACCGCGATCCGTTTTAATATCTATGTCGGCAATGCCGCGCAATACAGGTTTGACTCCCAGTCGAGCGGCCAGTACATCGCCGTTTTCCTGCAGTCCACGAACAACCCCCGCGCCAACAGTCCCAAACCCCAGCAAACCTATTCCAATTTCCTTCATTTGCGAATCTCGTTCTTGTTGCTTTTCAGGCCAAAACGCGAAACTCTAACCCGGCCCGATTACCGCACACAAGCATAAACCTTAAGAACAATACGACCAAATCCTGAAAACCATCTGTATTTGCGCATTTATGACTCGATGTCAATAAATACATTGACTACATAGAATTGGAAAAAGAGAATAATTTATGTAATCAGTGGGCTTATTTCGGACGGCAACATGGCGAAACAAGGTTGCTTTGGAATGCCCTCATTTATGTACAACCACAGGAGAATTGGCAATGACCATGAAAGAACTCGCCAGAAAATCACGTACCATACGCCGCTTCGATCAAACAAACCGACTGACCGATAAGTTCCTCGCTTCACTCGTGGACACAGCCAGAATCACGCCCTCCGGAAGCAACAAACAAACTCTTCGCTACCGCATCGTCAGTTCGCCCGAAGAATGCGCAACTGTCTTCCCTCATCTTGCATGGGCCGCCGCCTTAAAAGACTGGACCGGTCCGTCCGAAGGCGAACGACCCGCCGGATATATCATCATCGCGTCGGAATCAGACCGCGCCATAGATATAGGCATAGCCGCTCAAACCATTCAACTGGCCGCAACGGAACAAGGTTATGGAGCATGCATGCTCGGAACAATCAAACGAGATGAAATCAAGAAAGCACTTAATATCCCGGATCCGTTGAATGTTAAACTCGTCGTTGCGTTGGGTAAACCGGTCGAAAAAGTCGTTCTCGAAGAGGCACGCCCCGGAGATAACCTGAACTACTACCGCACGGAGGACGGTGTACATCATGTGCCGAAACTTCGCCTGCAAGACGTGTTGATCAAATAAATACCGAGAAAGCCTTATGCTCCGCCCCCATCCTGAGTAACAACGAGAAAACAACCAGCGCAACACGCAGGCTATCGTATCCGTACTTCTTTACCGGTCTTCGATGATTCATAGATTCCGTCCAGAATCTTCTGCACCGTCAAAGCCTGCGCAGGCGTACACATCGGCTTGTCTTTGCCCAGTATCACATCAACCCAATTCACAAACCGATTGCACTTCGGATAAGCAATTTTGACGTTCTTTGGCTCTTTGATATCGAATTTACCTTTCTTGCCGAATTTGAAAAGACGCGCCGTAGGAAACGCCGCGGCGCCCCCTTTTGTGCCGAACAACTCGATATTTGTTTTGGGCGTCTCGCAAAGGAGCACCCATGAAGCATCAAGCTGAACAGTTGCGCCGTTTTTAAATTTGATTAGAGCGGTCGCAAAATCATCCACATCGAAAACCTGCTTGCCCTTGTCGGACATACCCCAGCTTCCTTCGCCTATACCACGGTTGCCGAATTTCGTATAGGTCGAGCCGAAGACCGATACCGGCTGCCAGTTGTTCATCAGATAAAGACATGAATCAAGCATATGTACTCCAATGTCCAACATGCATCCGCCGCCGGACAGCTTCTTGTTGCAGAACCATGTGCCGAATTTCGGCGCACCGCTTTGCCGCAAGTAATACGCTTTCGCGTGGTATATCTCTCCCAGTTCGCCTTTTTCCGTCAAAGCCTTGACTCTCTGAACGTTTTCCATAAACCGAATATTCATTCCGAGCATGAACGTTTTGCCTGCCTCTTTTGCAGCATCAATAATCCGTTCGGCCTCATGCCGATTCATGGCAAATGGTTTGTCGAGCATTACATGTTTGCCCGCCTTCAGCGCCGCAATCGCGACAGGCGCATGAAACATATTCGGCAAAGCAACTGAAACCGCGTCAATATCAGGATCGGAAATAATGTCTTTCCATTGAGTCGCGGTTTTGTCTATGCCGAATTTTTTCTGTATCGTTTTTGCGCGTCTTCTGTTGAGATCCGCAACCGCAACCACCTTTGCCTGCGGATGACTGTTTATGCCGCTACAATGATTAAACGCAATCGCGCCAGCCCCGATCATTCCCACTCGCAATGTCGTCTTCACTTTTATTCTCTCCTTTTTATCCAGTGTTGAATGTTTAAAATTCCATTTCCGCGCAACATGCAAAAAATTTGTATTTATTCGTGGTCATATTTGTATCTTCCGAACAGGCAAAGCCATAAGCGCATCTCGGGTCCACGAACATATTGTCTCCGAGTTTCCTGTTAATTTAATTTGCGCAACGCGTTTTATGCCTTCAGAATAAATAACCGCGTCAATAAAACGGTCTTTGCCGGTCTGTTCGATTACGGTTAATGAAATTCCACTTTCCGTAAAATCGGCCTTAACAACCGTGCACCCGTCAATGCCAAATGCGTGACAATAATCCATATGCACGAACAATCCACCGTAGAGCAACTCGCTCAATGCCGTAGACGTTGCCAGTAGTCCGCCGCCCCAGCAAAAACCGGATCGGTGTATGTGTCCTTCACCGCAAGTATGCGCATAATTCTCCGGCATCAGCCCATCGGCGAATTTGTCATAGCCAAGCGGATTCACGGAATCGTGCAGCGGATGACAGTACAACGCATAACCAGCCCTTAATGCTGCTACACCGCGTTCAAAATATTCCGGCTCACCCGTCATCAAATAGGCCCGCAGGTAAATATGACTAAACCACGCCTGCCGCATATCGTTCCATTCTCCATCAGTGTTCATACTGCCGAACCCGCCGAAAGCATAAAGCCTCAGGAACGGCGGATTCCATACCTGCTGATACAAAGAAAGGCCATCGAGACAACGACGTCCCCATTCACGGTATTCCTCTTGTCCCGTATATACATGCGCGCGCAATAGAGTCTCCGCAACCCATGCAAGCGCAAGATTGTTCTGCGCGTTTTGGCCGGTGCGCCTATCAAAGAAATTCAACGGTTTTTCGGAACATGAAAAAAACGTTTCGAAATCGTGGTAACGCCCGTCCGGAATCAAATCTTCAATGTAAAAACGACACGCTTTCTCAATTGCTTCAAGCAACCTCGGATCACGCTCTTCTTCATAAAGCTCGCAAAGGAACAAACTTACCATACCCGACTGACCTGAATTGCGCAAATAAGGCATGGGCTTTCCTGTCCGATCCAAATAACCGGGAAACGCTCCGTTGCTTTCCTGCAAAGACAACATGAATTCGGCAATGCGTTGTGAGCGATTCAACAATCGCGGATCCTGTTCAATATGACGATGCCAAAGCGCCATACACTGAGCCGTATGCGCGGTGGCCGTAACATCGAACGAATACCGACCACCCGGCGCCAAACGCGGAGAGGCATTCCACCATTCGCGTCTTTCGTAATCGTAAAACTGCGGAATCATCCCGCCGCCTGCTATGTCAGGCGCAGATAAAATCAGATCTTTAATATATCCGGCCTTACGAACCAGTGTTTCGCCGTCGCCTCCACCCATTTTCCAGCCATGGTAACGCATTCCAAAAGCTGTGCGCAAACTGTTGAACCACGCGCTGAACCACACCACGCGGGAAGGAATCTTGAAATGACTGTGCGCTATATCCACAGCCAACCGACTGCTGTTGTTGCGCACACCGGCAGCCGGCGCTCCGTCAAGTCGTTTGAAATCCGGCACATCGCCGCATGCCAGCGCGCTTCGATAAGAGATCCGGCTGTACGCCCCAAACGGCAATTTCTGGGGCAGCGCCAGAGAAACATATCGCCGCCCATATTGTTTCCAGAGAAAAGAAAGATAACGACGGATATCAAACGGATTCTTCGTGCCGTCAGTTAACGGAAACAGCCAATAGCCGATCTCCAGGCAGCTTCCCGCCGGAAAGGCGACAGGCGCTCCGGTTAAACGGTAATACACATGCGGCCGACATTCGTAGTCGGCAAAACCCACGCGAATATCACGATCCCCTTCGTCGGTAATCTGCGCGCTCATGAACGCTTTAATTTGAACGCCTTGCGGTTGTTCAGTCTCAGCATAGCGCCAGTCATCGCGGCCAACCTCGCTGAAGCGCTGTTTGCCCAGAACATCAAGATCCGGTATCAAACCCACCGCGCAGTCAACGCCATGCGCCGCAAGCAAAGGAGCCCGAAATGCATGATCACCCACAACATCGCCCGGTTCCGGACACAAAGCCGGCGTCCATATATATTTCGGGTCA
>JAFGTH010000061.1 GCA_016934225.1 Lentisphaerota bacterium
GCTTTTGCTTCTGAGATGCAATCAATGTAAAATTCCCGTATCCGGTGTTTTGCGCCAGAATTGAATAAATGTCGTCAAGCCCGGTAGAATCACCGAGAAACTGATTACTGGCTTCGACGAGCCTGATTTTCAGATGTTCGCCGGCCGTCGCCGACGCTGAAAATAATGTCAAGAGCACAAAGCAATTAATTATACCAAGCAGTTTCATATTTCCGCACCATTTATTTCGCTTATTTGCATATCTGCTATCCAAACGAATGTTGCCTGATTGGATCCTTCGTTCAATATTATCACAGCGCTGTGATCGGCCGAGATGTCAAGACTTGTTATTGTGCTTGCCGCAGCCTCTCCCGATCGGAACATCAGCGGGATCCAAACAACTGTCAAGAGAAACATAGCGAATCCAATTGCAAAAGACCATCTGTAAGTCGGAAGTATTGTCCGATTTTTTTCAGCCTGAATTTGGGGGTACAATACCGCGCGCGCTCTGAAATCTTGCCAGAATTCCTTGGCATTCGTTTGTCGCGTATTCAAAGGCGCTTGTGACAGAGCCTGTCTGATATCATACCAGGAAAACTTTTTCATGGCGTTTGTTTCCTCAAACTTTTGTTCAACTGTCGTTTTGCATAGAAAATCCGTGACATTACAGTCCCGATGGATACACCTGTTGCCGTAGCAATTTCCGAATAACTCATGCCGTCACGGTATCTGAACAAAAGAACCGATTGATGTTGTTCCGGCAACGTCATAAGCGCTTCATTGACCTCTTGAACAAGTTCGTTTCGGACAGCAGTTTCGTCCGGGCCGAGCGTCAAGACATCGGCGGTATTTTCTTTATGATAATCTTGATCTTCCGATAGCGGTTCTTCCATGCGTCGGCGTTTTTTTCGAAGCAAGTCCATCGAACAATTATATGTAATTCGGTAGAGCCACGATTCAATGGATGCTCGCCCCTCGAATCCCGGCAGTGTTTGCCACGCTTTCAGGAACGCTTCCATCACAACATCCTCTGCATCGTTCGGACCGACCACGCGCATGGCCACCGAATATGCCGTTCGTCGTAAACCCTCAAACAACTCCTCAAACGCATTGCAGTCGCCTTGCTTTGCCTTTTTGAGTAACTCTTCTTTTCTGACACTCATTTAATTTGACGTATAGAAGGCCGATTCTATTCAGATATTTTTCTTTTTTTTGAATATATGCCGATCAGTATGATTTATCTTATATTTGGCAGTTTGAATGTCCCTAGATTAACCAGAATGACGATATTTTAAAGAGAAATTTGCTAACACCGCTTTTACCTATTGAAAAAATGTGAATTGCAATTGAATAGAATCCAACACTAGAGCGTCAAACTGGTCAGATGTGGGAAGATGTGAACAAAAACGGGGGTACAACATGAAAGAACACCGGATAATTGCTGTTGGGATTATAG
Organism: Lentisphaerota bacterium; assembly: GCA_016934225.1. Classification (GTDB taxonomy): domain Bacteria; phylum Verrucomicrobiota; class Kiritimatiellia; order UBA8416; family JAFGTH01; genus JAFGTH01. The sequence goes on from JAFGTH010000061.1 coordinate 1,436, forward strand.
TCGTTACGCTGTTGTTGCAACCGGCTGATGCGGATCAGATTTTTGCTGGAGCATCTGTATCATTTGCCGGCTCGTCCGGCTCGTTGGTTACTGGTGGTATTGCGTTCTATCGCGATTTAAGGCCATACGGTTTGTGGATGCACATGGAACCATTTGGATTGGTGTGGCGTCCTGCTGTGGCGGCATCCGACATGCGTTGGCGCCCGTATCTTAACAATGGCTATTGGGTCACACGGGGTAGCGCCAGATATTGGGAATCGTTCTACAAATGGGGCTCGATCGTTTTTCATTATGGTCGTTGGTATAAATCGGACAATTTTGGTTGGGTTTGGGTTCCCGACACGACATGGGGTCCGGCATGGGTTACATGGATGAACGAAGAAGGATTATGCGGCTGGGCTCCGATGCCGCCCAGCGCGTCGCATTGTAGGGAATATGCAGTTGAACATGAATTTGCAGTATTGCGGGACGATTTTGTTTTTGTCGTTTGGCGTGATTTGTTCCGGACGGATGTAGCGTGGCATGTTGTTTACAGGCGTCCGATGCGAGACGATTGCGTGTCTTGCCGACCTCCGGCATATGATCACTGTTGCTCGCAACCGAATTTACCGACAGTACGTTCGACGCCTGCTGTTGCGTCAAGACGGGCGTCGGGGGTACAGAATGTGGTTGTTGGAAATTCGGCCGCTCGAACTTCAAAACCTGTTGTAACTCGTTCGTCTTCCTATGTCATGTCACGGTCTGCTCCGGTGAAGACCGATTCGGCGCAGTCGAGCGTGTCGTCGAAAGGCGGCAGGGCAGGAAGTATCGCCAATGTTGTCAAGCGATTCGGTAATAAGTAATGTTTCTAAACAGGAGATAAAAAATGAAGACAGTGCGGCAAAATATGGCAATAGCTGTGGTTATGATAGGAATGACGTGTGTATGCGCATTGGCGCAAGATTCTTTTCAGGAGTTTTCACTGTCAGCGCATTGGCTTTCTCCGTCGCGCGATACCGATTGGTCTTCCGCGTCGGGAGTAGAGGCTCAGGTTCAATTCTGGCATACAAGAAATACCGGTATGGCTTTGGCGATGGGTGCAGAGACATGGAACGCTACGGACGACGTGTATGAGGAAACGGGTCCGTCCAGCTATACTTACAGTGCGGTTGGAGGTGACGCAAGCGTGACGTTGTTGGGTGTATCGGCATTGCACAGGGCTGAGCTTATGGAAGGGCTGAACATACTCATGGACGCTGGTATTCGTTGGGCGTTTATTAGTTCGAACATCCGATCCGATGCTGTGTATGAAGATGCGGCAGGTAGCACATATGTTTCGGACACGATAGAGATCGAAGATACTGTTCTTGCGGTAGTTGGTGTGCATCTGGAAGGGAACCTGAACGAAAACGTTTCGATTCGGACAGGACTCAGCTATCGGATTGATCTTTCCAAGCCTGAAGAGACATTTATTGGAGAATCCATAGGAGAAACCAGTTTTCAGGCGGTGTCGTTTAGCGTTGGTGTGGCTTGTGCGTTCTAGTATTGGCACGGCCAATGGGCAATTACTACGAACTTTCTCCAACACGCAAAGCGAAGGAGTAGGACTCTCAAGCAGACCTAGAGAACGCCGGGGCAAAGCGGGGCGTTCTCTCAAGACAAGGGAGAAGCCTGTTCTGAAGCGAACTGGCACCCCCTAGGGGAATCGAACCCCTCTTTCCAGGATGAGAACCTGATGTCCTAGCCGATAGACGAAGGGGGCACTCTATTCAGCAGGTTGTGAACAATACTCGCCAAGATTTGGAGTGTCAATTCAAAGAAGATGCGGTACTCAATCATGTTGCCTTATCTGAAGATCGCGATAAGAAATGATGGTGGAATACTGTTCCGTAAACATTTTTTTCGGAATATGCTCTCTTTAACAGTACAGCACACTTTATCAACTGCTCAAGTTTGGAGGATTAGTCGAACTTGATGGCCGGCCGTTCCGCGCACCTCGATAACACTGCGCGAGAACAATATCCAATATTGAAAGTATGCTTCGACTGAAACCTCGATCTGACGATGAATTCCCGCCGGGCATGAGTTCTGATTCGTCGTCGGTCCTCGCCCAAAATAGATGAAATATTTTTTTGACAGGCCGACAGCGCCGGCATATTATCCCAAAAGTTCTTTGATATGGCGTCAGGTTGAAGAGGGTGCGGAAGTCTGTGAGAATCAGACGCGGTCGCGCCGCTGTAACCGGGAACCGAACACAACCTCGTTATTGAGTTGCCACTGTTTCGAGTAATCGGAATGGGAAGGCTGTTGTATAAGGTAAGATCCGGAAGCCAGAAGACGATCCTCTTCACGTTTGTCGTTGGGCAGTGAAAAAACTGTTCATCTCCTTCGCGGAAAAGGATGGTAAGATTACATCTGGTGTGTAAGACCTTTAATTCCCGCACGGGAGATTGAAGGTCTTTTTTATTGCCCTGAATGTTCGAAAAAGTCTCCGCAAAGAGAGACAAAACAAAGAGAAAGGGGCAGGATGAACACTAGAATGATTGGCGGTATGTTGGCGGTTGGAATGATCATTTGTAACTGCGTTGCGTCAAGCAGCGGAGAAGAAGATATTGTAGTGGTGGCGACAAGGTCTGATAAGACCGCGGATCAGATACCCGCCAACGTTACCGTGATTACATCTGAAGACATTAAAAATGCTGGACATGAAAACGTGGTTGAAGCATTGGAAAATGTTGGAGGCATTTACATACGATCTACTTCCGGTAGCCTGGCAGGCAGCGAGGTAGGCATGAGAGGGTTCGGGGAAAGCTCGCATGGCAGAGTGCTTGTTTTGTTGGACGGTAGGAGATTGAATCGCCCTGATATGTCCACAATTAACTGGTTGCAGATACCCATTGCCAATGTGGACCGCATTGAAGTCATTAGAGGCGGCAACAGCGTATTGTATGGTGATCATGCGTTGGCAGGAGTGGTAAACATTGTTACCAAGGAAGGACAGATTAATCCGGAATCGTATGTGACTCTAAGCGGAGGTAGTTTCGGTGATTTGTCTGTTCGGCTAGGCACAGTTGGATCGCTCGACAAGCTTTCCTATTCCGCCCAGGGTGAATCATGCCAGTCGGAGGGTTACCGTGACCGATCCGCCTACGCCTCATCCGGTGTGGGCATACGGATGGGATATGACGTTACAGAATCAATTACGCTGGATTTTGGCATGTCGGGTCAAATGGTTTCATACGAAATGCCCGGTCAATTGACAAAGGAAGAAATGGAAGCGGATCCGAAGAGTGCAAACAACTTGGAGGATGAAGCTGACGAATCATACTACAATGTTGATTTTAATATGGACATGTCGTTAGCTGAAGGTCACCGAATAGGCATGAATGCCTCATTCGGTTTGAAAGACGTCGTTTTGGACATGACAAGCTGGGGTATGTTTAATAACCAGGAGATGAACACATTTCGCGCGAGTCCTGTCTATGTAGCTGATGTTACAGTCGCAGGTATGGCGAACAGTTTGCTTATGGGTGTTGATTATTATGCCGACATTCTGGGATTAGACAGATATATGGATGTCGGCCGGTCGGGAGATCCGGCCACGGCACGCTTGACCCGCAATACTATTGGGGCATACCTGAAAGATGATCTTTATTTAACCAAAGCGATGATTCTTGGTGTTGGGGGGCGCATGGAGACATCCCGGCTGGATGCAAAGGTTGTTTCCGGCGGTGTCGCCAGCGTTGACGACAGTAAAACGCATAATGTTACAGCTTTCGATGTGTCTGTGGTATATGCATTCGAGAATCAATCAAAATTGTTTGCCAAGACGGCGTCAATCTATAGGTATCCTTTCGTAGATGAGCAGGTCAGCTATCATGGATGGGGCGACAATTTTGATACCATGCTTGAACCCGAAGAAGGTTGGACGGCCGATGTTGGGGCGAACATCGGTATTGGTGCGAAATTAAATGCCGGCATAACCGTTTTCTTCTTACAAATGCGGAACGAGATCGCTTATGCATACGATGCGAGCATGGGCGTTTTCAGGAATCAGAATCTGGACGAGACAAGACGTCAGGGCGTGGAATTCGATTTTGCGTATTTCCCAATTTCTATGCTGACTGTACGAGGCAATTACACGTATACAGATGCTGAGTTCAGCGCAGGCGACAACAATGGAAATGACATTCCTCTGGTTCCCGAAAGCAAGGCATCCGCAGGCGTGGAAGTAAAACTTCCGCTTGGGCTGTCGGCTATTGCCGATGCGACATATATCGGTAAATCTTACTTTGGCGGAGACGCTGCAAACAACGGCGGACAGATTTCCGAACACACGGTCGTGGATATTCTGCTTCGTCACAAGTCAGATGCAGTCGAGGGACTTGAACTTTATGTGGCGGTTGACAATGTATTCGATGAAAAATATGCAAGTTACGTCTACAGCGGCGGGGGATATTCAGCCGATGCATATTATCCAAGCCCCGGTATAGCGGTGAGGGGGGGTATGTCTTATCGTTTCTAACGGCTAATATTCATTTTAAGTTCATAAGCATCAAGGCATATTTCATTGAGACTGCAACAGTGTTGGCAAGCTACGTGAAAATCGTGTCTATAACCGATTTTGCGGCGCTTTGTGCGCAGTTGCCTTCGCCGAGCAGCGAGTTTACCGCATCCAGATCTTTGAGCATCTGGTTTCTAATTGATGTATCGTCAATAAGCGGTATGATCGAGTTGGTGAGTGCTGTTGCGGTCAATTTTTCTTGAAGCAGTTCCCTGCAGATTTCCTGTCCGGCAATTATGTTGGTCAGCCCGACATGTTCTATGTGGAGGAGAACATGCGCGAGAAGCGATGTAAGGATTCCGACTTTGTACGCAATTACCATCGGACAGCGCATGAGCGACGCGTCGAGTGTTGCGGTGCCGGACGCGACCATTGCCGCACGGGCCTGTCGTAACACCTGATGCGTTTTGCCCGTAATGACCGACAATCGCGACGGGATACGTTTCTGTGTCGCCAGGACGTTTCTAACAGTTGACTCGATTGCGGGAGAAGGAGTTGCTATTGCGAATCCGCTTGCCGGACGAATTAGCTCAAGGCGTTTCGCGGCTTCGCACATTACCGGCAGGATTCTTGCGATTTCGTGGGTTCTGCTGCCGGGCAATATGGCGATACGTGGTTCGCCGTTCCACGCCAGATCCTGCAGCGGTTCTGCCAGGGATGCCTTTGCCTGATCTACGAGCGGATGTCCGACGTAATCAACTTGTAATCCGGTATTCTCAAAATACTTTCGTTCAAATGGGAAGATTGTGATTAAGCGATTAAGTACGCGCGCCATTTTGGGTATACGCGATTGGTTCCATGCCCAAACTTTTGGAGATATATAATACACGGTCTTGATCCCAAGCTTGTGAATGCGCGTCGCAAGGCGCATGTTAAATCCTGGATAATCAACCAATACGACACAATCCGGTTTCTGTTCCATCGCGATTTCGGTCATTTTATTGAGAGCACGGCGAAAGAACGTCATTTTACGCAAGACTTCCGATATACCCATAACCGCCATGTCTTCGACATCATAAACGGTTTTCACGCCACATTTTCGCATTGATTCGCCGCCGATGCCGAAGAACGAAGCACCGCTTGTTTGTTCTGTTATGGCTTCGACCAGGCGCGCGGCATGCATGTCTCCAGATACTTCGCCGGCGACAATCATTATTTTCGGATTTCTGTTCATTCGTTGTATTTGGCGACAACGACCAGGCTGATACCGGATTTATCGGCTTGTGCTATCACTATTTCTCGTTCAAGCAAGATTGTGCGGTTTGCTTCGACGGCAAGAACTGTTGCGCGGGCTTTTTTAAGCAGAGATATGGTTTCCGTTCCTATTACGGGGATGTCGAAACGCATGTCATGTCCTTCCTTCGCCAGTTTGACGACGACAATACCGGGCCCGGCAAGTCTGGAGCCTCTTTTGATGGCCTCATTCGTGCCTTCAAAAGCTTCTATCGCGAGAATAGTGCCTTGTTTCAGGACTACTGTTTGTCCAATATCCAGTTGGCACATGGTTTCCGCGATTTGTATTCCAAGTTTAATATCATGTTGTTCCGATTCGGTTGGAATACGCTTAGTCAGCAGGCCGGCATTTGGCATATAAACCTTCATGAATGATGAAGCCGGCAGGATGTCGAACCCTGTTTTTGTTAATTCGTCGCATATTGCTCCGAAAATCGTATGTGCGTTTCGAGCGGTAAGCTTTGAAATAAGCGCCAGCATTTCTTTATCGAAACGAACTCTAAAAAGGTGAGTGGGAGTTATTTGACCCGCCATAACGATCTGGGCGACACCGGATTCTTTCAATGCCGCTATTGGCGCGCTGAGTTGTCCGACATTGAACCACTTGATCTCATCAACATATTTAGCAAGAACAGATTTTGTTTCCTTTTTGAAAGCCACGGCGAAGATTTTTTCGACGCCTTCGCTTCTGGCTGCTTGTGCTAACAATACCGGGTATTCGCCCCGGCCCGCAATCAAGCCCAGTTTTTTGCAATAGTTTTCTTTCATATTCCTGAGAATATACAATGGCCCTTCTCGGAATCAAAGAATGAAGTTGTGGCGATTACGCAGCTTATGAGAGGCGCCATATTGCTTGTTGCCGACTTTGTTAATCTCAAGGCGCCAATTTTACGTGCGAGATAGAGGTTTTGCTCTTGCCTTTCAGCATGTCTGGACTATTCTCAATATCTGATTCGGTAATTGGGCGTGGAATTTCCGGGAGAGCGGCTGAATGTCCAGTAATTTGATATTTCTTTGCAGTTTGCAGTGTGTACTGATTCTGATACTGCTGGCTGTGCTGATATACCTGTTTATCCAATTGAAAGATCAACGCCGGATAAATCGGTCAATGAAGCTGGCAAACTCCGACTTGGAGATTGCGTTAAGACAGGCAAGCCGTGCCAAGCAGGTTTTGGAGACGCATCTTGATCGGGAGAATCTGCTGTTAAACAATACAAGCGGTATGGTTCTTGTTCACAAGGTTGATGAAAATAGCCTTCCGGGCCGTTACATTGAAGTGAATGATGCGGCATGCAAGAGACTTAATCGTTCACGCGAGGAATTGTTGGAAAAATCCCCTCTGGACATAGAACATATTGAGACTCCTGTATCGGCGCTTGGCTACACAAAATCGGATGTAGTAACAATGTCGGATGCTGATGTAGCAAAACGCCACAGCGATTTTGTGACGCGTCCTGCGCGTAATCTTATGATGAAGATATTATCCGAAGGGCATGCGACATATGAACGAGTTTATATTTCGGGATCCGGCGAGCTGATTCCAGTGGAAATCAGCGCTCGTCGTATTGATGTGGGCGACGATACTATTGTAATGTGCGAAGTGAACGATGTCACTGCCAGGAAACACGCTGAGGATGCCTTGATGGCAAGCGAACAGCGCTTTCAGGATTTTTTTGCGCGGTCGCCAATAGGAATTGCCCTCTACGATAGAAACAGAAATTTGATCAAGGTTAATCAATCGTGTCTTCGAATGTTCGGCATTCCTGATTTTGATCAATTTGCGCGTTTCAACCTGTTCGATAATCCGTTCATTCCGGCGAGCGCAAAGCAGCATTTAAAGAAGGGTGAAACAGTGCGTTATGAAGCGCATGTGGATTTCGGTGACGTCGCAGGCCACGGCATATTTGTGACAACAAGAGTAAGCGGCGAAGCGTACTACGATATTATTATCGCGCAAATGACTCATGATCGAGAATTCAAACCCAGGGGATATTTTGCGCAAATTCAGGACATTACAGATCGCAGGGTTGCGGAAGAGGAATTGCTTGCCAACGAACAGCATTTGCGGCAGTCGGAAAAGATGGAAGCCATCGGATCTCTTGCAGGGGGTATTGCTCATGATTTCAACAA
>JAFGTH010000062.1 GCA_016934225.1 Lentisphaerota bacterium
ATCTTTGACACAAAAAGCCCATAAACTGTTTTTATTCATTTTCATACAAACAAGAGGCAAGCAGATTCACCCGAGTATTGCGCGACTCTCGTGCAATATTCGATTAAAGACAGTAATAACAGAAAAATGGCAATGCAAAAAATCTCGCGATTCCTCAAAATGAAACTTTAGTTGCAAAACAGGTGTGGCAAGTAAGCCGCTTGTTGCAAATATCGCCTTGTTTTATTCCGTTTTATTGCGTTACATGCCTGTCATGTGAAATAAACTCTCCGGCAAAACGAAAATTAACCATCATGAATAAATCATCCATACGCGCATTGCTCCTGACGGCTGCGGCCATCGGTGCGACATTGACGCAGACGGAGAGCTTAGCTACCGAACACAACACGGAATCTTCAAACAACAGAGAGTTTGGATATTTGACGGCGCCTTCCCTGTCGCCCGGTCATGTTCTTCGTCCGTCAAGCATGTTTTCATATCCAGATATACACCCGGCCGGCTCGTGGAATATCGGGACTGATTTTCATTGGGCAAATGTTTGGGCCTACGAGCCGGACCGCTACTTGATTGATTGTGAATGGATTCGATGCAACACCCGGATCTGCTATGCTCTGAACAACTCAACATCTCTGGGCATATTGATTCCTGTCATGGGCCGATGGGGTGGCGTTGCCGACCAATTTATTGAGGAATTCCATTCTGTTTTTGGAATGGACAACGACGACAGACAACAAATGCCACAGGATCAATCCATAATCTCATATGTCAGTAACGGTGCAACTCAGACAATAGCGAGAGGCGAATCGTGGGGCATCGGCGATACGGCCTTTTTTGCCGCTTATCGTCGGGATAGCGTCGGCAACAGGCCGGCCGTAATTCTCCAAGGACAATTGTCGCTGCCGACAGGCGACGCCGACGAGATGCAGGGGCTCGGGAACCCGTCTCTGAGCGTTTCCGCGCTTGTCTCCAAACGACTCCGTACCGGGCCGGTACTTGTATTTGGCGGTTTTGGATTGGTTTATTGCCGTGCGGATAAAATTGCGGGTATTCGACTGCGTAACGATGAATGGTCCGGATTGCTTGGCGTCGCCTACGAGTGTTCTCCTACCGTATTACTTATTATTCAGAACCTCAGCAGTTCGCCCGTAGCAAAGAATTACGCGCCCTTCTCAGATGCCTGCCACGAATTAAGCATAGGATTCAAGTGGCAAATCAGCGCATCTTTCGCTCTGGAGTTTGGCCTGACAGAAAACGTCGCCACTTTCGACAACAGCGCCGATTTCGGCGCCCATTTCTCATTCACCCTTCCGTTGTAAAGATTCAACAGAAAACGTAATGGGAGAAAAGACAGAAAACAGGCTTGTCGCATAATCTCCGGGCGCTCCAACCAAACAAGAAAATATCTTCGCGTTCTTATGCGCCCAAAATCCGGCAGATACCGTCAATTATTTTTCTTTCAACACCATGTCAATGCACATAACCGCCGCAAGAATAAGTTGCCGGACAACGTTGCCTGGCGGCACCGTCTCTGAAATTTTCAAAATATAGTTGTCCGCGCTCGTGAAGAGTTCCTTTCCCAATCCGGCCCATTTCTTCGTCACATGCGCAAGCTCCTTGTCGCCTGCAAGAAATTTGAAATCCCAGCCGGTCCATTTCCCCTTCAACTGACATACGGTTCTCTCATTCGCGTCAAGAACATTGAAAGAACCTCCGACAGAAAACAATTTTTGTTTAAACCAGCCGATCACGGCATTTTTCTCGTTCAGCACTTGAACTTTGGATAAAAAAATCCTTATGCCCCTTTTGACTCTGACCACGGGCCGACCGTCAGGTGTTTTGATTTGAATGTCAAACGGAGTCATCGTTTTGTAGTCAGTGAATCGAAGAATCTTGGTTAAGAAACCCAACCTCTCCTCGCGACACTCCATTATCACCGTTCCCGATTCCGGATCGTATATATCATAGTTATTAGCAGCCTTTAGAATTCCGAGATGTTCCTTCACCAAATACACATTTTGATTTAAGACTTCGTGCATACGCCCCCCCTCATGTTTGCGCAAGCCGTTATAAACTTCTATACTTCAGAATTCAATATTCCTTGTCCGACATTTTGCGGTTTTCCCCCCTTTCCTGAACAATGAAATTATGTTTGGCCTCATTATTTTATCTACTGATCACGCTGAATTAAGGCCCATAACGCTTTATCAAATGGCGCGCTTCGCGAAGGGCATACCTCGCGACGACATACCTGGCAAGTCGCAAAATCCGTTTCCGCTTGGAATAAAATGCCTGACACCGTTTTGTTCGGAAGCATCAAAAACGAATCCGTTAATTTTACGCCTATGCACGCTTTTATATCTCCTAGAATATTAAAAAGTTCGCCCTGCTGTTCAATCGGCCATACATCCACATCACCAGAGCCTGGATTCATTGACATGGTCTTTCTTAAAAGATATTTTTTCTTTATATGCTTTAGAAAATAATCGTTCGCGCTCCAGAGTAATTCCTCTTTAATTGTATCCCACCAGAATTGCGCCACAAAATCTCCGGAAGACAAATCAACGTCATCCATTTCATGCCCGCAAGTCACAACATACGGGAACACCCTTTCAACCCCATCCAGTTTAATCCTGAGCATGCGGCTCGTAAACACCCTGTCTTCTAACGTGACGGTCTCTTCGCCTCGGCTTTGCACAAACGACTCCATATATACCGCCTTTGGGCGTCCAATGCGTTTTGCCGTCTCAATGTATCGCTCAAATTCCGTTGCGTCATCACTGTCCGGTTCGATACGGACTTTGTTCATCAGGGCTTTTGCGTTAATGTTAAACGGAATTTCCGAGAAAACATGCTTTCTCACAGTATGTAGACCATTCAGTTTGCGCCACAATACGCGCTTTATCTGCAAACAATCAGTAATTTCACCCTGCCAATTTCGGCTCGCTCAAAACAATCGGTATCGCGGCTCTTTATCCGCTTTCATTCATTTAATCGGAGAATAGTTAAATCAGAATCCAATAGTCCAGTTATTTATCCTGAACATCCGGCAGCGAAAATCCTTGGGCAGGATAACAGGTTAATTTTCGCTCAGAGCATATCTTGATACAACCCGCTTCAACCGCCAGTTTGCAGTTTGCAATTGCGGCCGGGTGTTATATGATTATTTGACAATGAGACTCGTGAAGATAACCCTCTCGAACGGCACAACGCACGAATGCGCCGAAGGGGTTTGCGTCTGCGAATTTGCCGGGCAAGTCCCGGTTAAGCCGACGCCATATATTGCCGCTCTTGTCAATAACGACTTGGTATCCATGTCGTACCCTCTGACAGTTGATTCAACTGTTGAGTTTCTGACAATGGCCGATTCGCACGGATGGCGAGTGTACCGAAGATCGCTGTGTTTCCTGCTTGCCAAGGTTGTTGCGGAGTTGTTCCCTAAAGCCGGTTTTTCCGTTGAGCATTCTTTCGGACCAGGGCTCTATTGCAGTTTCGATGACAAAGACACTGAAAATAAAGGCATATCTCCAGCCAATCTGAAATCAATCGAGCACAGAATGCGCGAACTGATAGCAAAGAACCTTCCAATCGAGCGCAGAAAAATTTCCTACGAGAGCGCAATGCAACAATTCCATGAATCGGGTCAAACCGATAAGCGCAACCTTCTTCTGCATCGAAATCCGCCGCGAGTGGTTGTTCATTGGTGTGACGGATTTCAAGATCTTGCGCATGGCCCTCTCGCACCGACTACCGGCGTCTTGAAACATTTTGCGCTTGTCCGATATGAGCCTGGATTTGTTCTGCATCTTCCTGACAAAGACAACCCGGAAACAATTCCTCCGTTTGAAGATCAGCCGCATCTCTTCAAAATCTTTCAGGAACACAAACAATGGGGCCGTATTCTGCAGGTAAGCACAGTCGGACGCCTCAACGAAATTATCGCCAACGGCGAGAATCGTTCCTTTATACGAACCGCGGAGGCGCTGCACGAGAAAAAGGTTTCCGAGATCGCCGATAAAATCGGCAAAAGACAGCGTGAAATCAGAGTCATCCTGATAGCAGGCCCGTCATCCGCCGGCAAAACCACATTTGCCAAACGTTTGTCCACACATCTGGCCGTGAACGGGTTGCGACCGGTGACCATCGCAACTGATAACTACTTTGTAGGCGAGGACAAGAACCCTTTGGACGAATTCGGCAAACCGGATTATGAGCATCTCGATGCGGTTGATATTGCACTATTCAACAATGATTTACTGAAATTGATACGTGGCGAAAAAATTGAGGTGCCGTATTTCAATTTCGAGAAGAAACAAAGAGAATACAGAGACGACTTCCTGCACATTGATAGCGATCAAATAATTATTATTGAAGGCATACACGGATTAAACCCTCGACTGACCCATATGATTCCGGCCAAGAACAAGTTTCGCATCTACATCAACGCATTGACGCAACTCAGTCTCGATGCGAACAATCGCATTTCCACAACAGACAATCGCCTGATGAGGAGAATAGTCCGCGATAATATGTTTCGCGGGTATTCCGCGCTTGAGACCCTGCGCCGATGGCCGTCGGTCCGGCGAGGCGAGAAAAGATGGATATTCCCTTTCCAGCGCGAAGCTGACGTTACTTTTAATTCCGCGCTGGATTATGAGCTTGCAATTCTGAAGCCGATCATCGAACCGTTACTTGCGCAAATCAAACCGGCAGACAAAGAATATGCCGAATCACGCAGACTGTCGGAATTTCTTTTGAACTTCCTGGGCGCTTCATCCGATTCGGTGCCCGGCAATTCAATACTGCGCGAATACATCGGCGGCAGCGATTTCGAATATTAGCAAATCCCGCTATCGGCTCTGCGCCAAGCGCATATTGTTGATCAACCTTCCGCAAAGCTTATAATCCCGTCCAAACGCTGTTGTCAGCATCTTCAGGAAGGCGAACCTTGTGACGCAAGGATTCGCCAGAGTTGCTCTTTTGTCTCGGCATCAAGCGCGCGTTTTCGGCCGTTCGCGTCAAGCGCACGGCTGACTGTCGCCATGAACTGCACATGTGGAGCAGGCGCGCCTTGCGGCGCCAGCGTCAATACGATTATCTTTGATTTCTCCGAATCTATCGCGTGGAAATCAACTCCTTCGCGCTTGATTCCGACCGCGCACACCAGATCAGTAACGGCATTGGTGCGCGCATGCGGAATGGCTATGCCATACTGCATTCCGGTAGACATACTTGCTTCCCTTGCTAAAACAGCCTTACGAGCGCTTGCCATATCCTTTATCGCGCCCGTTTTTCTGAGAATCTCAAGCAATTCGTCAATGACCCCCTCTTTCGTCGTTGCCTTCAAATACGGCTCGACTACTTCCGGCGATATGTACCTGGCCAACGGCGTCAATCTAACCTCAGAACCATCTCCATCCTGCAGCCGCCGCACTATGTCTCCGGCATTAACAGGCCTTTTCAATTCTTTGATCGTCTGCTCCAATTCCGCTACAACCTCGTACATTGCCGCGCTCACCAGCGCTACATCGTTTTTGCCGCAGTTAAAGTCTATATCTTTGTTCCTGTGGCAGAACCCTATTACTACACGATCTTTTCTCAATTGGTATATCCGTTTGCGCCGATTAATCAGATGCACGAAGAAACCTTCCGATTCAAACACCGCCATAAGCTTGCCGACAAGCAATTCCGCCGTCTGGAAGGACGGGAAGGAAAAAGTAATTGTGTCAATATCGCCGTTAGCATGAGGTCTGCGCAAACCGCTTGCATTGCTCGAAAACAACAGGACAATGGCCGGTGGCGCTATTAGAACCGTCACGAGTATCATTAACACGATAACGCCGAAAACCTCCGGAGTCAGTACGCCGGCCGCAAGCCCGATCCCGCCGATGATTAATGCTATCTCGCCGCGCGGCAACATGCCGAATCCGATTCTTGCCGCTCCACGCAGGTTGAAATTACAAAACATGGCGGGAATGCCGCAACCAAGGATTTTGCCGGCGTTCACTGCTATAGTATAGAACACACCGAACAATAATACCTTAGTCGAGAAAAGCACATGCAGGTCCACCAGCATCCCCATTACAACAAAGAATATCGGAACCAGGAATGCGAAAATCGGATACAGATTCTCTCTAATGACATAACGGATATCTGTATTTGACAAGGAAAGGCCCATGACATAGGCGCCAACCACCATGGCCAGGCCAGCCTCCTCAAATAAGCCGGCCAGTATTAACGCCAGCCCAAGCGCCATCATCGCAATTGACGATTGATCCTGAAACAATTTCAAGAGCAAACTGATTCGACGCGATGCCAAAAGTCCCACAGCAGTTGCCGCCAGCCATATGCCAACGGCCTTTGCGGCAATGGCGCCAATATGCGCCCAGTTTATGGCGCCTGCGCCCGTACCTCCGGTCGCTGTTATCACGCCGAGACCAACCGCCAGCAGAACGATTCCGAGCACATCGTCCACAACAGCTCCTGTCAGAATCGTAACTCCCTCTGGCGAGTCTAGTTTCTTCTTGTCAGATAGAATGCGCGCCGTTATGCCCACAGAAGTAGCCGTTGAAACAAGACCAAGGAATATGCTGGCGGGCGAAAAAAACGTCAATTTCTGGCTGAATATTACGTCCGAAAACAGGATGGCCATGAAATCGCCAAGAACAAATGAACTTACTACACCGCCTATCCCGACAAGACTGCCGACCAGAGAATATTTGAGCAACAGTCCTATATCCGTCTCCAGTCCGACCATAAACAGCAACACCACCGAGGCAATTGCGCATACACCATATAATTCCGGAGACACCGGAAACGTTCCCTCAAGAGGGAAAAGACCTTGCGGAAATCCGGGAACGGGAATGGACCCCGCCAGATACGGGCCTATGATCATGCCTACAAGCAGCTCGCCTAAAACGCCCGGCATCTTGATTTGCTCCAGCAGAACATTCCCCAGTTTTGCCGCAAACAGAATCACACCAAGTTGCACCACCAGCAATGTCATGCGATGCGTTATCGTCAAGCCCGTCGTTCCATCGTCCGCCGCCAGCGCCGGCGGCGCAAATAAACATAACGCCGCCGCTACTGCAAACACAGCCGTGATATAGAAGTTAAATCGTTTCCTTTTCATGTCTTTCAATGGTAGCCGTCAATAAACGCCGAACGCCCAGAAAAAACTGATGATATTCCTTTGTCTTAAAATCCGGATATGTCCACTCCATACAAGAACAAGCACCCTTTCTAAAATTCAGAGTCACTTCCGCATATATTCCATCCCGGAGATAAATACGGTGCGAAAAATCTTTGGTGGTAGCTAGAACCGTCTTGGCCGGAGTTACATAACCGGGATCTATGTTAACGCGTCGCTTTAATCCGTCAACAGTCAATTCGCCGAGTTCCTGCTCGATTCGGTTGGTGGCCAGTTTAACGTCCGCCAACATCTCCGGATTAATCAGATTCTTAAACGCAATAAAACGGCGTTTTAGATTACACCCCATTTCTTTTTCGTAGTAATCGGTAAAATCAAAAGGCATCGGTCCGGCATCATAGTCTATGTCGCCAAACAGATTGCAGAGCTTTTTTTCTATCGGCGCAAACGGCTGGTCGGCAACAAATATCAAACCACAAAAAAGTTTCACCGGCACAACTTGTCGAATATCACCCATTACCAGGCCCGGAACATTGTTTTACACATACACCACAGATATGCTGACCTATAAAAGGCAATTTTGTGAATTCCGTAAGCTTCGCATAACATGCCTCTTGATTAAAATCCTCTGCATTTTCACCAATAGCGCCCGCAGGACAGGCATCAATGCATCGTCTGCATGACCCGCAATTGCCGCTTTTTTCCACATCAGCCTCAAGAAACGCATCGGTTAACACCGATACATATCTCACCTGAGCGCCATAGCGCGGATTAACAAGTAAACCGTTTCGCCCTATAAAGCCCAAACCCGCAGCGCGCCCTAACAAACGGTGTGAAACATGACCAAACATTGGCGTCCGCGAAATTACCTGTGACGCAGGCGCAGCCAGCGCAACATGCCCCAAATCCTGAAGGCGATCGGCAATCATCAAGGCTATTCGATCCAATTGATAATTCACCTGCCTGTAATGATGAAAGTACAGAGGGGTCGGCTTATCGCGGATCCCATCCAAAACTGATTTCTGTAATCGTACGCCCATGACAATCGCGCGGGAATAGCGTCCGGGAACATGATCCAAAAAATGCGGATGTTCACACAGAAGAGCTTCCAGATCGGCAATGCCAAAAACTTTGGCACCCATCGCGGCGGCAATATTTTCCAATTCCGTCTTTAACCGATCTGTTGTCCCGTTATGCATGGAGGCGAATTGTGACAGAATCGGGCATTCGCTTCAAGATATACAATCCCAACACTCCACGCCTACGCGTATCCCCGCGGCGCATTTTCTTTCCTATTTCGAGTTTTTTGGCTCTATCTACAAGTTTTGTGCTTGCAGTTGTTTAATTACACAGCCTACAGTTCTCATATGGCCAAAATACTTATGGTTGACGATGAAGAAGCGGTGCTTCGCTCACTTGCCGCGTTGTTGGCAACAGACGGTCATCAGGTCACTAGCGAGATGAACGGTAATCGCGCTATCGAGATCTTGAAATCCGAACAGTTTGATTTGCTTCTAACCGATCTCCGTATGTATCCCTTGGACGGCATGGAGCTGATGAAATTTGTGCGGTCTGAATACCCGTCAATGCCGGTTGTTGTCATCTCGGCATATGGCGCCGACAATACGGTTGAAAAAGCCAAAGATCTGGGATGTGTTGCATACGTAAAAAAACCGTTTAGAATTCAGGAAGTGCTAAACGCCGTTAAGAATGCCGTAGCCGACAAATAATTGTTGAGCGATGCGTCAATCAAAAAGCCCGCCGATGCCGATACGCTCATTTTTCTTTAGCAATTCATCCGGCGATAGACCAACAAGCTCATGCGGAAACACGACCCATCGCTCGGTTTCAAGCACCGTATAGTCCGGTTCGATTCCGGACAGGTTACCGCCGGATTTTCTGTACAAGGCGGCGATTCTTGCTTCCGCAATCCTGGGCCCGATCACTGATAAAACATGTCTGAAGGTCATGCCTGTATCAAAAATGTCATCCACGACAAGAACTTTCTGATCGGCGCGCAATCTGTCCAGAACCGGATTTGCATCTTCGATAACCGTTTCAGCCTGCCGATTAATACCGCTGTAAGACGAGATTCTCATAATATCCATCTCGACCGATATGCGCTTGTAAAGAAAGAACTCATGCAAGGCCAGGGCAACCGGCGCACCGCCTCGCCATAAAGCAATTATCAGATCAGGACGATATCCCGAGTCGAATACATTCCGGGCAAGAGCAAAGGAATAGCGTAACATATCTTGAGCGCTAATGTATTCCTTATCCATCCGCACGGCTCCCTGCGAAGGGTTGTGTTTCGCTCCAATTCGTCCGTTGCAGGCTAGTGTTCCCAAACATGTTTGATGTACTGGGCAAGCGAAACAATAGTCGGCCCATAGCCTTTGCTGTACATTTCACGTTCCAAGGCATGACCAAGCTCGCCTGCGCTTTGAAACCGATCTTCGGGGGACCTGCTGAGGCATTTCATCAGAATTTCCTTTACCGATTCTGACAGACCGGACCGATAGTCGGTCGGATCAGGAATCTCCGCCCGGATTACTCGTTCAACTGTCTCGTCTATATCGTTGTCCCGACACTGGAATACACGGATCCCGGTCAACAGCTCATAATACACCAAGCCCAGCGAAAACAAATCGCTTCTCAAGTCAACCTGCAGACATTCGGCCTGTTCCGGCGACATGTATTCCACGCTGCCGACCAGATAATCACTGTCGTCTTCCATAAATTGCGCCGCTTTAGCGACTCCAAAGTCGGTTAATTTCACTTCGCCTTCAGTGGTGATCATAATGTTGTTCGGTGACACATCACGATGAACCAACCCTAACGAATTGTCTTCACGATCTTTCTTCCCGTGGGCATATTCCAGACCGCGGCATATTCTGCTTATTATGAAGGTGGCGATATCTTCCGGAATGTCTTCACGCAACCTTCGATGTTTGACCAGAAAATCTGTAAGGTTTATTCCGTCAATATACTCCATGGCAATAAAATATCCGTCGTCATGTCGGCCAAGATGATGAATTTGAACAATGTTCTGATGCACCAGGTTTGCCACAAGTTTTGCTTCACCGACAAATGACGACACAAAGCTGTCTTTTTTTGCGAATGACGGAAGAATGGTCTTGATCGCTACAGTCTTGATAAAACCTTCAGCGCCGAATTGTTCCGCTTCATAAATGGCGCCCATACCCCCTGACGCAATCTTCCTTTTTAAATAGTATGTCACCGATCCGAAAATGTTGCCGGACAGTTCTTCCGGTTTAGTCTCAGAAATCTCGATCGGCTCTTCATCTCTATCTTTTATCGTCGGAAGCGCAGACGCACCGACTGTATCAAGCGCCTTGGACGGCAATTCAAACCGGATTGTGTTCTTGCCGACGGTAAGACTGTCGCCATCCCGCACGTTGGCGCTGATGACCCGTTCGCCGTTAATTCGTATGCCATTGGTAGAGCCAAGATCTTTGACAAAACCTTTCCCTTCTTCTGAAAAAACAAGACAATGAACAAGCGATACGGACGGATCTTTGAGAACTATATCGTTGGAGTTGTCACGGCCGATTGTGATCTCGCCGTCAACATCATAACGTCGGCCCGTCTCCGATCCTGAAACAAAAACAAGTTTCATTTTCCGGACAGGACCTTTCTTATAACTTAACCATGTTCTTTCGCATCTCGTGCAGATACAGCATCATACAGACGAATGCGTATATTCGTTATTCTATACACCAGAACGCCGCGACACAGCAAGAACGCAGTTCCGCAAATTTATTACCGACCTGATTTGTTTCGACAATTTACCGTTAGCCGCTTATGTTGTACGCCATGCGAATTTATAATTTATTGCGCGTTTCTTTTGTCGGTTTATGCGTGTTTGCCGAAGTTTCATCCGGAGCGCAGCCGGACGGCTTAACGACAACTCTTAATGCAAGAACATTAACCGATGCCGGGAATCAATGGCACGCCGGTATCGCCCTTTGGCAAACCACCGGCGCAGGCGAATGGCAAATCGAGGGCGACATGTCAGACGGAACAGCCTTCAGATCGCATCTGGAATGGAACGATTTGAACAGTACCATGGTTGTACTGCATGGAGATTTTCCGGCCTTTTCGCGCATCAAAATATTCGGTTCATGCGGATTCGGAATCGTCACCGGCGGAAGCAATACCGACTCAGACTATTTTTTATCCGCCGATCATGCTTCAGTTGTACAACAGTTCTCCAGATCCGTTTCAGACAGCGAAGGCGATACGTTTTATTTCGACCTGAATGCGGCATGGCAATGGTTCCCTTTTTTTCGACACAATGACAATTTATTTGTTTCCGATCTTTTCTGCGGTTTCTTCGTATTCCAGTGCGGAATTAACGATAGTGACGGCGTCCAAACTGTTATGTACGGACAATCTGTGAACGAACCGTTCCCCGGCAAGAACGCAACTTATGATTTCATGTGGAAAGCCGAGGAAGTCGGCATTCGCTGCTATTTTCGTCCTGATACCAGGTTGAGCATCGCGGCCGAAGCATCCATGCTCGTCAATGCATATCAGGACGGTGAAGGGTTCTGGATGCTGCGGAACGATTTGAGCCCAAATTCTCCCAATATCCGAAACAATTCAGGCGCGGGATTCGGCAACAGACTGTCATTCTCAGTAATATATCGTCCGTGGCAGCATGTGCGC
>JAFGTH010000063.1 GCA_016934225.1 Lentisphaerota bacterium
ACAACACCTCAACAATCTGACCAAACCGCGAGACAGTCTTGGCCGACTTGAAGAATTGGCAATGCGTTATTGTTTAATCAGAGGCACAACAACGCCAATCATGGGAACAAAGAAAATCTTCTGCTTCGCAGGCGATCACGGCGTAGCGGATGAAGGCGTCTCGACCTTTCCAAAAGAGGTGACCCGGCAAATGGTTCTGAACATGCTCGACAACGGCGCAGCAATCAACGTACTGGCGCGCCATGCAAATATAGAGCTTGAGGTCGTTGACATCGGTGTTGCTACAATACTCCAACCAATGAAAGGATTGCGCATTGCTAAAATCAAATCCGGCACGGACAACATCACTAAAGGCCCAGCCATGAGCGTGCCTGAGGCAGTAAAGGCGCTGGAAACCGGCATTCGACTGGCCAACGAATCTTCTGCCGAAAATGTTACCCTGCTCGGCACCGGCGATATGGGCATCGCAAATACAACTCCATCAACTGCTCTTTTCGCAACATATCTCGGCATGTCCGTTGAAGATATCGCCGGACACGGAACAGGCCTGACCGATGAAGGGCTTAAACATAAAGTGCACGTCATCAATAAAGCGCTGCGCGTCAATAAAGCGCAATTGAACAACCCGCTCGAAACCCTCGCGGCAGTGGGCGGTCTCGAAATTGCCGGAATAGCCGGCTTGATACTTGGCGCAGCCGTAAATCACATTCCGGTCGTGGTTGACGGGTTTATATCCACCGCCGGAGCATTGTCGGCATATATGCTGAATCAAAACGTTCGAGATTATCTGATATTCAGTCATCTTTCACAGGAAAAAGGCCACGCAATTATCTTGAATAAACTGGAGGCAAAACCGATTCTGGATCTCAATATGCGACTCGGAGAAGGAACCGGCGCGGCATTGTCAATCTCCATTGTGGAAGCCGCCGTAAAAATCTATAATGAAATGGCGACATTTTCGTCTGCCGGCGTAAGTAATAAAACCTGATCCCTACATAGGAGCACACCATGCTGAACAGTCTCGTAACAGCAATACGAACACTCACAATCTTCCCCATACCAGGCAAAGACACCGATGATCTCGCATCCGCACTCCCATGGTTCCCTCTCATCGGATTGCTGATTGGCTCATTGCTTTACGGCATTGCGATTATCAGCATTGAATGGACTGATGGACTCGCGGTTCTTGTGATTGTTGCAGAAGTCATTCTTACACGCGGCCTGCACCTCGACGGGTTTGCCGATTGGGCCGATGGTTTCTGGGGCGGGAAAGACAAGGAAAGCGTCCTGCGCATAATGAAAGATCCATCCGTCGGCGCATTCGGAGCCATTGCGCTGATTTGTGCAATCCTGGCTCAATGGGCCTGCTATGTCTGCCTCATAGAAACCAATTCACAGGTGTGGATTATCGCTGCGTGCGTACTGTCCAGAACAATGCAAGTCGTGCTGACCACAACAAACAGCTATGCACGTGACACCACAGGCACAGCAGCGCCGTTTATCGAAAACGCCCGTTTCAGTCATATGGCTATCGCAATAGCCGCAGCATCGTTGATAATCCTTGTTATCGGACAATTCAACTGGATGTGGCTTGGCGTCCTTGCAATAGCCTGGTTTCCTACTCGTATCTTCGGTGCGGTCTGTAAAAGACGAATAGACGGAATAACCGGAGATCTCCTGGGCGCCGCCAACCAGATTGTCGAAATACTGATTCTCGCCGTCGGTTGTTTTATCACATCTTCAAATTAAATCTGCGACTGATGAATACACCTCATACTGCGCTTCATGCTACTATCCGCAAATTTCGGATGCCTCATTACCAGCCCACAAGCCGCTCTTTTCCGTCAAAACCAGGACTTGTGCTTGTACGTCTTGCATCATTTGGTACATTGCATGCAGTCGTACACACTGGAAGCAGCGCTAAGTCGCTCTCTATTGACAATAAATGCCTTCAATTCGAAAAAGCCGAGAGCAGAAAATATGATGCAAAACCCATTTCTGGAAAAGTTGCTCAATGCTCGAAATGAAGGGCGACGCCTGGTCATGCCTCTGATCGGATTCCCCGGACTAAATATCACGAAATGCACGGTAAAACTGGCCCAACAGAATTACGGAGAACACTACCGCGTAATAAAAGCAATTGCCGATATATTTGCGCCCGATGCCATGTTCCCGCTAATGGATTTGGCGGTTGAAGCCAACGCTCTTGGCCGCTATACGGTCTTCCCGCAAACAGAGTCGGCTACGGTGGTCAGGGATATGTTCTCCATAGATGAATTGATAAACGGACTACAAATCAATATAGCTTTTGATTCGCGCCTGCTCGGATATGTAGAAACAATGAAACTGATGAGCATTGGGCTCCCCTCTTCTATTATAAAAGGAGCTTACGTTACCGGGCCATATACGCTTGCGGCACTTATGATGGGCGCTGACGAAGCGGCTATGGCAACTGTCCTGCGTCCGGACGAGTTGCATCTCGTATGCCAGTTCGTCACGGAGAAAATACAGGAATATGTACGGCTCCTCATCGCTTCAGGCGCACAGGCAATCTGTATCCTGGAGCCCAGCGCCGTTATGCTCGGACCAAATCAGTTCGCCGAATTTTCCGCAAATTATGTGCGCCATATTATCGAAAGCTGCAAATACACCGGAATTGCCGCCATTTACCATACCTGCGGCAACACAATGCATTTGGTTGATAAAATGGTCGAATCAGGAATAAGCGCCGTCAGTCTTGATTCCAGCGAAGCCGGAGTTGACCTGCCGGCAGTGGCAAAAAAATTGCCGTCGGATGTCATTATTATGGGCAATATTAACCCGACAGGCACCATTCTCAGAGGCACACCCCAGAATGTGGAAAAAGAGGTGTCCGAACTTCTGAAACGAATGGAGTTTTACCCTAATTTCATACTGAGCACAGGATGCGATTTGCCCCAGGAAACACCAATTGAGAACATTCACGCCTTCATGCAAACCGGTCGCCAGTATCGCATGAAACCATAAATTGCGAATCAATCAAGCGTATGTCCAAATCCGCAATATTCAATTTCCGACACAAACCTCAACCCTGCAAGACAGCATCTTCACGCTCTCTGAAATAAGTTGCCGTTTGATTAACCATGCGATCCAACTGTTTTGCATCAGGCTTGCCGTACATAGCCGGATATGGATCACCACCAGGGCCTAGAGGTTCCGGCGTAACATAACAACCGGAACAATTGTTATATCCGATCACATAAAGCGCCATTATAATTGTGTCCAAATCCATGGCCCCATCACCAAGTGCGCACCGGTTGCTGTCAGCCATATGCAAATTGGTCAGCATGCCACCGGCATCAATTAGCGCCTCACCAATGTGACTTTCTTCCACTTGCATGTGATAAAGATCACCGTTGATATGTTTCACGCCCGGATGATTTACCGCTGCAATATACTTTTTTGCATCTGCAATCGTGTGACAAAAACTCACCTCGGCCGACCTGATCGGTTCAATAGCTGCCTTTATGTCGTGTTCAACAAAAATATCGGCTACAATACGCAAAGTCTCAACCGATCGGTCAAATTCCAAATCATCATAGGCGTTGGGCCGGCCAACAGCGCCTGGAACCACTAAAACGTAACTGCCGCCCACTTCATCAGCAAATGATAGTGTCCTTTTAAGATAGTCAATAGCGTTCTGGCGTTGTTGAGGGCTATTGCTGGATAAATCATTATTCGGCGAAAACATTCCGCATATCCCCGCAACCTCAATTCCGTTGTCCTTCAACACTTGCAACGTCTCGCTGGTTTTGTAACCCAGATCGTTACCATAATGATTGCCGTGTAGCTCAATGTACTTGATACCGGCGCCAGCAAGACGCTTTGCCGATATGGCAAGCGATTCCATGCCAAAGCCCCAGTTGCTCCAGGACAGCTTAAGCCTTTTAGAAAGCTTTTCAGGATGACTTTTCTTGATATCGTCAAATGCCGAACGGATTTTCTGGTTCTTCAATTCAAAATTCTGCAGTTTCATTGCGAAATATCCCCCTTTTTATTGAGTTTTAATATATTTAAAAAAATCCGGCGGTAGAAGCATAAAATGAGAATATTACCATATTGCAACCTGCGCCTTCATGCCAATAACACGTCATATCCAATATTCCATAAGCGATTCTTCTCTTCCATTTGCATGACCGGACAGCTAGAATACCATCTCAAAAATAAGGCATGGGAAATCCGCTATGGAAATAATATCCGGTCTGTTCGATAATATGGTTCTGCAGAGAGATACGAATGACGAAAGTAATGCGTCATTCGAAGGCAAATGCAGTTATTCCGGCAACGTAATGGCCAGAGTCAAAGACGCTACCGGCGTTTTAAACGGACTCGATGCCGTAGTCGCGGGAACAGCTCACGCATCAAAGGTTCGAGGACAGCTTAAAGGCCTTCACGTCGGAGGCCCTTACGATATCGAACTTTGGATCGAAGATAAACAAGGTATTGTCTGCGATAGATTGCGAGTGCGAAATGTGCTCGTCGGCGACGTATGGGTGCTTGGCGGTCAGTCAAATATGTTGGGACGCGGACGTATTACAGAACTCCCCGAGCCCATCAATCAAGTGCGCGCCTTTTTCATGAACGATCAATGGGACGTCGCCCAGGAACTTCTCCATAACTTCGGCATTACAGTTGACCAAATACATATTGACCTAATAGGCGGTGTACGGCCGACAAAAAACCAGCCAATAACCGTCGGACCTGGATTGTTCTTCGCCCAAGAGATGTTCAGACAAACCGATGTGCCGCAAGGATTGATACCATGCGCACACGGCGGCACATCCATGGCTCAGTGGGATCCGTCACTCAAGAGCAAAGGCGGGAAAAGCCTCTACGGCGCAATGTTGCGCAGCGTTAAAAAGAACGGAACCAAAGTTGCCGGATTGCTCTGGTACCAGGGTTGCGCTGATGCGCTCTCGGCCGATACGGCTGCAGTATATACAAAACGCATGATCACATTGATCAAAAATATCAGACACAATTTCGATTATCCTAAATTACCGGTTGTAATCGTGCAAATATCTCGCACATTACGCCCTCAATCAATAAAAGCAATACATTGGAACTCGGTCCAAGAACAACAACGCCTGTTGCCGACAATTATACCGCATTGCGCCACCGTGCCTACAATAGATCTGCCGCTTGATGATAATGTGCACCTCAGCGCTAACGCTCAAATACATCTCGGAAAACGCTTGGCATATGCCGTTCGCGTTTTGACTGAGGGCCGTTATGCCGGCGAACCACCCATTGAACCCGGCAAAATTGAAATCAAAAAGGATGAACAGAGAGGCACGGCCAATGTAATTGTCAATTATAAAAACGTTGTAGGCAAACTGCTGTCCAACAACAGACCGGCCGGCTTTGCAATCACAGGCAACAATTTGGCGGAATGCATATACAGAACAGACTTGGAAGATAACAAGGCAATATTGCGCACAATCCAACCGATAAGCGTTATTAACAATGCTTACGTCCATTATGGACTCGGCCATTGTCCGTACTGCAATATCACTGACGAGGCCGACAGATCACTGCCGGTAATGGGACCAATGCCAATCGGCGAACCACGCGCTTTAACGGATTTTGTGCAGGAGTTTCAAGTAAGTAAAATCTTGCCGGCCGCAGGAAAGTTAACCGACTTGCGATTCCCTAGGAAAAAATCCGATCTGGAATTCAACGTTCGTCTTTTCAACGAACCATTTGCCGATATTCATCTCTATACGCAGGAATGTAAATATAAGGATCCTTTGGTTTATTTTTCCTGCCACATTAAATGCGCTCAACATATGCAATTGGCCGTTTGCCTGGGGTACGACGGCCCGGTAAAACTATGGATAGACAAGCACGAAGCTTACTATGATCCAAACGGCGTCAATCCATCGGAAATGGATAAAGCGAAAATTCCGTTTAAAGCCAAAAAAGGCCGGCACGAAATTATGCTGGCGCTTGGCACAAATAAAAAGAACGCGCGAGGAATTTTTCTGCGATTTGAGCGACTCGGTTTGTCGAAAAAGATTCTTGCCTCACCAAATAAAGTTGTCCTGCCAACAATCGAGACATAGATACATGACGCGCCGCCTGATGCGCAATCCCCGTTCTTCCAATTCGCCAAAATCGGAAATTACGAGCGGCTTTCGGGATGTCGTCTCGGCTGCCGGGTTGGCAAAACGGACTCACAATGTATCCAATGGACTGACCACGCCCAGCGGACCTTTGTTAAGCACATGGGTGTAGATCATGGTCGTGGACAC
>JAFGTH010000007.1 GCA_016934225.1 Lentisphaerota bacterium
ACGAGACCAAGCATGCCAACATGCACGACCGTTGGTGAGAATTGTTGCCGCTAACAAAAGGACGGCTAACGCTCGCGCCAGCCATTTGAATCCATTTTTTTGACAAATTAAATAATGATACAGATAACCGGAAAGAACGGCAATAAGCGGAATAGTATATACAAGGTATCTTCGCGTTGCCCACGGATAAAGATCCTTTATGCCCTTTTGTAACAGCATGGCCATGGATATCACAGAAAGGAATGCCAGTATCCCGTAAAAACGGTTTGAGAATGAGTGTTTTCTCCGGAGCAACAGTATTGCTCCAAAACACGCTAAAATCAGAGGTATTATACCAATGTAATGAATTAACTGGCGGAGATTATAAGAAGGTTCAGCCAACAGTCTTGTACCCGATCCCAACCATATAACCCCCATGGTTATCAGTGTTATTGAGACAAACGTCATGCTAAAGAACGGACGCAAAAGGGAAAAGATCTTGTAACGCACAATAGTGCGTCCTATCAGATCAATTACGATTGTCATCAGAACAGCAACAATAGTAACCAGAAAAAGTGTTGGCATAATAGGCTTGAGTCTAACTATTGTTATGGAGCAAACATTCCAGTTAATTGCCGTTGCAACAGAAATCGCAATAAATTGGGCAATTCTTTCAACTAAGACCGAAGTTTTATTACGGTGTTCTTCCAGATCTAATATTGCCGATACTAATATAATGATGGCAGCAAACGGCACGAAACTGATTCTGTTAATTATGGCCGCAAACATAAACAACGAGCTCCAAATAGCCTTGGCTAATCCGGTTGATGAATTAGCAGCGCAAAGACATATGCCAAGCAACAAAACAAGCTGAAGCATTTCTGATGTAGGCGTTCGAAGATGGTATATCCATATAGGCTGAGTGATAAGTCCGAACAAAGCAAAATATGACCATATTCTGCCGCTTCTGTACCCGACGAGAACAGCAACAAGCGCAAGACACACCATAGCACCTAGTAATATGTTAACTCGCGTCGCGGCGCGCAGCCCTCCGCATCTAGCCGTAACGGCTACTGCCGACGGCATTAGTCGAAAAAAATAGTGCTGCAATTTGCTGGTGCGAATGTCAATCGGAACTCCAGGAAAACATTCGCGATAATTTTCTGATCCTCTTACAAACAAAAGCCCTTCGTCTTCCGTAATCAGACCGTATGGCGCAAGAGGTACCGGCTCAAACGTCCCTGATCGCTCAACAATCATTCCTTGGTTAACGTATATGCCCGGATCCCAACCTCCAACGATCCATTCGCCCCGAGCCGGTAGGAGCATAACCAGAGAAATGGTCATGATTGAAAGCAATATGCCCAACAAGCTGAAACGCAGCGTCGAGCATAATCGCTGTCGCGCTCTGACAATACCGAACGCCGCGCCCACGGCGCTTAAAAGAGTGAGAGAGATCCACTCGATCGGTTCCGAATAAAGGCCCAGCTCGGAGAGGACAAACGCGTTTAAGACCGCTATCAAAAACCCTAGTATTGTGGACTTGGCAATTGCCAGCAAATAATCCGACCAAGGCGAATCGCTCAACGCATCAGTCGTGCATGTCCATGACCAAGCCATACCCGGCACAAACACTCTGGCGGTAAATAAAAGCGAACATGCCAACCAAGGATTGGAACCCACAGTCAAGAAAGCGGCGTTAGTCATGATAACCAGCGGTCTTTTACGATCCGCGTTTCAGAATATCCCTTTTCTGATTCACGAGTATTTCTTCTACCGTGGAACGCGTACGATTGTTCATATCCGCGAGAATGCCGACTATCGCAAATTGTAGAGATATCAAGAAAAAGCCACCGGATACGAATGCAGCCCACTTGTGAGGAGTAATCTGGCCAGTGGTCATGAAGTGGGTGAAAAGGAAGACGGCCAATATCAGGGACGGCACGAAGAATACTATGCAAAGCTCCATGAAAAAGCTGAGAGGACGGTAGTCGCGGTATGTTCGCATGATGATTTTGCTGGTCTGGATAGCATACTTTACGAGATTATTTGCGACTCTGGACTTTCCGAATTGGCGCACTCCTCTTACAGTTATCGGCAGCTCGGATATTCGTATATCACTGAAAGCCAGAGACATGATGACTTCCTGTGTATATGTGAAATCACCAAACAGATTTAAACGCAACAATGCCTCACACGAATAAGCACGAAAACCGCATGACACATCGCTAAGGCTGGTTTTTGCCAAGGCGTTCACGATATGGCACATCATCATATTGCCCCAGTATTTCACTATCGGCATTTCGGGGCGGTTGTCCGGATCCGCAAAGCGAGTTCCTGTAACGAAATCAGCCTTGCCTTCTACAATTGGAGCAATCAGAGCCGGTACATCTTCAACGTTGAATTGACCGTCAGCATCTATGGTCACAACTATGTCCGCACCTTTGCTGAGTGCATAATTCTTGCCGGTATGAAAGGCGGCGCCAACGCCACGTGTTGATGCATGCGTTAAAACAATCGCGCCGGCATCTGAAGCTATCTCGGCGGTTTTGTCAATAGATCCGTCATTGACAACTAAGCATATGATTTCATCTATGCCCGACAGATTTTTGGGCAAGCTTTTGAGAACCGAACTTATAGTTCTCTCTTCATTTAAAGCCGGCAAACTATAGACCAGTTTCATAACGTGAACCAATTAATAACTCTTTTCTCGCCAAGAAACAAATATCAAATGACCGCATTCTGCGGCAAGGACTTTCCATTACGACTTTGTTGTGCAAATGGTTCAATCAGCTTTATCCGGAAAGAAAAGCCTTTGAGCACAGATCTTTAACAAATTCAATCGCACGACAGAGACAACACCGGCAATATTTCATCTGCTACCGCGCGATTCAGATCAAACAGCACAAATCCGTCGGTCCGCATGCGACGCGCTATGCCGATCTGATCAATAACCTGCAGAGCATTGAGCCGACTTTCGGCTGCCGTCACGCCAATGCCCGGATAGATTCGACCGGCCGCTTTCGGCATCGCAAGCTGCGTGTTCAGGAATTCTTCAAATCTATCGAGATCCGTCGTATAATTCATTGGACACACAAAATCCACAATTCCTTGTTGCAGCCAGTTGCCCCAATCCTGAGCCACACTATCCATACAGATTGGATACTTGCCGTAAACTGCGGCCGACACTTTGATGTTCGGATTGATTTTCTTAACCAATGAATGGACATCCCGCATCAAGCGCGTAATCCGAGACAACCGCCATTCACTGTATTTCTTTTTCAGTTCACCGGTTTGAACGCTTGCCGGCCAATTTTTCAATGTTTTACCGATATGCTTCTGGAACTCCGCCTTACACACCGGACAATAGCAGTAGTGAGAATTCGGATATCTGATGTAATCGAGATGAATACCGTCAACGTTATACTTCCGCACAACTTCTCTGATGGATTCTTTCTCCATAATTACGTTGTCGAGGCCCGACGGACACAACCAATTCACCGACTCACCGCTGTCCGACACCTGGAATCGCCCTTCCCTCTTCAGTCTTCCAACCAGTTCTTTCGGCGCATCGCCAAGAAACCAGCACACTTTCCAGGCGTGAACCCGAATCCCATGTCTGTGTGCGGCTTTTATGCACTGCGCGAGCAGGTCGCCTTTAATCCGATATGCATCCGATCTCGGCAGCACATCGCTCTCGTAATGCGCAATTCCAGCCCACAGAACGTTCACGAATAGATCCGTAATGCCATGCGACGCAAGAACCCGGCACGTCTTATCCCAGTCACCCGAATACAGCCCTTCGCCCGAATGGTTCCATATCCCGCGAAACTCAGTCTTCAGCGCATCTCTCGCCGAAACAGACAACCCGGCGCAGCCATAAGTTCGAATATACGCATGCGTAAGTGCATTCTTTAGATCACGGCTGCCAATGACCGCATCGGGATACTTCCCTCCGGCCAGATGATCTGTGAGCGCTTTGTAGCTATCATGTGCTCGACCTAAATGACCTGCAACCATGATCTCATCAATAGTGCCGTGCGCTGCCCCAACAATGTCAGAGAGAGCAGTCCGGAAGTCCGGAAACCTGTTGCTAAGCGTTCCGGCCGCGTTCATACATCTCGCCGCCGCTGACCGCCATACACTGGAATCGTACGCGCCCAGCAGCGCGAGAATCATCAGTTTCTTGTTCTCAGTGTCTCCATCATCAAGGAGAATATGTGTCATCCATGCCCCATGCACAGATTGCACCCAGGCAGGTTCCTCCTCCCCCATGTTCCCATACCAGGAAGCAATCACCTTGGCGTCGTTCTGCGCCGGATAAACCGGTCTGATATTAAGCGACTCCTGCATGACAATATCGGGCGCATATGCAGGAGCAAATCTGTTGAAACGTATTTCGCTCCATCTGCCGCCTTCCCTGCAGGCCATGTACTCGCCGAGTTTCATGTGCATCAGTTTTGCCAACGCGGGTTCGGCGGAATAGAAGACGATAATCTTGCCGCCTCTTTTCACAAATGCTGCGAGGGCGCCCATCTCTCGTCGGTCGGGGCGCGGATTGTAGCCGAGTATGACAATCCTGGCCGCGGTCAATTTGCCGCCGACTACGTCGTCATCGTTCAGAATGTCATGTTCTATGCCAAGCTCAGTCAGCCAGCGATGCAAACGATCCGTAACCGATTTTGCGTATATCTGTTCTGCCTTATTGGGAATTGAAGTAGTGCCGCGTACCAGCACAACGTTCGCCGTCCATGCCTGACATGCCGCGAACATTACGCAATACAATACTATCGTTTGCAATCTTCTCATGCGTTCAGTTTACCCAAAACCACACGCAATGAACCAACGAAAAATACGAGAGTATATTGTATGCAACAGAGTTCAGGAGCCGGACCACACATTCACATAGATGCACATTGGGGTATTGCCCGGCGCGCGGCAGCTCGCAAATCCGTGATTTTTCATGAAATCACGCTTTACGCACATTGCCAATACGAGCCGACCGTGCTATATAGTTTTATACGAGTTTATATGAAATATCTTATATTCATCTTATTTTTGACTGTTATGACGCCGCTGAATGCGGATGCCTATATTGGGCCGGGAGCAGGACTGACCGTTGTCAGTTCATTCTTTGTCGTATTCACCGCATTCTTGTCGGCCGCCGGGGCAATTCTCATGTGGCCTCTCCGATATACCT
>JAFGTH010000064.1 GCA_016934225.1 Lentisphaerota bacterium
CAGCCCGAGCCTGTTGCTTATCCTGTGGACGTGGACATCAACGCACATTCCGTGCTTATTGAAAGCGTTGATCATAACAAGATTGGCGGTTTTCCTGCCCACGCCGGGCAGTTGGCAAAGACTTTCAATTGTATCAGGCATTTGGCCGTTGAACAGTTTATCCATTACAGCAGGGAGTTGTTTAAGATGTTTGGCTTTTGTTCTATAGAAACCGACCGGGAAAATCATTGTTTCCAATTGCTTTTGGGTCAGTTTTCTCAAATCATCCGGTTTATCAATGGTTCTAAAGAGTCTGGTGGCGACTGTTGCAGTAGTTTGGTCTTTTGTGCGTGCGCTGAGAATCGTGGTGACAAGTATTTTGAACGGATCGTTTGTCTGCGCAGCGATTATCTCGACTATCGGGGCATGCTGTTGGGCGTATTCCTTTTTAAGGTAGTTGTTTATCGCCGGAATATCGGATTCTTTCATGAATTGAACGATAACCGAAGATTGAGACAACGTCAAAGGCGTGGTAAAACCAGAAATTGAAGACTTTGCGCGGGGAAAAGTTATTGTCAAAAGCGCGAAACACATGAAAGGCAATTGAACCCGAACCAAACTTTCGTTAAAACTATGGCAGGTAGGCAATTGAATATAGGGGAAAAGCCACATTTGGCAAATGCGCTAGAGCTAAATGTTTTTCAACATCGTCCAGAATCTTTACATACAACCTAAGTGCTTGACAGTCAACATGATGGATATGATAAAGATCATTTTCAGTCGCAAAGCATACAATTTTTTGACAGTGGAAGAGTTTTGGCGAGTTAGGCTAATTATGTGAACAAGGCTGGTAAAAGCGTAATAAAACAATCCATAACTGCACATTTTTTCAAATTTATTGGATATTGGTATGTCTATTGCTTAATAAATATTGAAAAGACAGAATTATAATCATTACTGTAGGTGAGGCTATGATAACAAAAAGAAGAAATGAACGAAGCGGTATGACGCTGGTTGAGGTTATGGTAGGAATGTTTCTGGCGTCGTTGTTGGTCGGGAGCACTTATTTGGGCGTGGTCCATGGCTCCAAGACAAACTATGTGGTAGCGCAGCATGTGTCGGCATTCGGGTTATGTAAAGAGCGACTTGAGCACATGAGAGGCGTAGCTTTTTCTTCTGTGACGTCTTCCAACTTTCCTACGGAGAATATTACGTTGACGCATCTTGGGGGAAGTCTGAGAATTCCTCTGCCTTGTTCAAGGACGAGTACGATTATTAGTCTGCTGAATCCTCCACGGAAAGAAGTGCGTGTTGACGTGACGTGGAACTTCAGAAATTGGTCCATGTCCGAGCGTGTGCACGGCATGCTGTACGAAAAGGATGGTAAGATAGCGGCAAACCCACCCGCATTCGATATTGAAGGTTCGATAAACATTAATCCCAACAACAGATCGGACAACGAATTCATAGTAACAATTCCGTCCGGCACAATAACTCGCGACGATCTCCATCAAGATTATCCGGGATATACAGGGCCCGCTCTTCTTGTTCATGTATCCCCAAAAGGGAACGGCAACCAGAACTCTTTGACCGTGGATAGCCAACCATATGAAGTGCAAAACGGCATGGCTTATGACATTTCCTCGGGCTCCATGAATGTGGTGATACATAACGATTCAATTAATCCGCAAGGAAAGGCGATTGGACAGTGGTGGATAGACATCACGGCGTTTGACGCGACAATTATTGCCAATTGAGGAGGCAACATGCGCAAATCAGAGACCGGCAACGGCAAGTATAAAAGCGGTTTTACCGTGATCGAGATGGTTGTTGCCACGATGGTATCCGGAATAGTAGTCGCGGCGGCAATGACAGCCGTTGTATTTGCTGCAAAAATGGTGCGCGCCGGCAATTCACAGGTCGAGTTTAATGGCGCTGCCAGGCTCGCAGCCGAGAAAATAGTTCGTTACGTCGAAGTCGGTAAGGCAGTATCTACTGTCGCCAATGGTCTGGACATCATGATGGTTGATTTTACCTTCGCAACTATACGATTCGTTGATCTGGACGGGGATCTGGATACAGTGGAAGACAACACCATCAGATACGATGCCGACGGCGCGGGCGCCGGGAGCGCGGAGATTTTGTGCAAAAATGTGACACCGATTGACGGCGAACCAATGTTTGCAATAATACCGTCATCCAGGGATGTTGCTAGAGTATGTTTTCACGTCGGCGATGGTTCGAGCATTTGGCATGCATTCTTTACAGGAACCGGTCAGGGGTATCAGGGGATACAGATTCGTGTAAGCGCAGCGCCACGCAATTTGCAGATGTGGTATGATTAATTCTTGGAACGACAAGGGGGCGGAAATGAGAAATAATAAACTTCAAAAGAACGGAAGCGTTGTTCTCGGAGTGACCATTCTGCTGTTTATTGCCCTTGCTCTGATTGCGGGCTACTTGTCGTTTTCCGCAAATGACGCGAGATTGACGCGTCTTACGATTGACGCGGAACGCGCGTTTATCATCGCAGAGGCCGGTCTTGACTACGGCATTATAAAACTTCGTGATCTGCTGTTAGAGTACCAGTTATCCGGGCTGGTAGATCAGCCGGCGTTAGAGGGCATGATAAATGCAATAGCACCGCCTAACGGTATTGACGAATACGATTATATTACGCCGAGCGGAGCCAGCGCTTTCAAAATACAAATTGAATCGCCGCTGATTACCGGCACGATAACCAACGGCACAAGTTGCAAGGGTTCGAATGGCATGTATCAGTATTTTACTATCACATCGGGCTGCATTAACACAAATACTGGTCAAGGCGCCGTACTAAAGCAAATGGTGCAGGCAGTTGGCCTTTTCCTTATCAGATTTGGTGTTTTCTACGAGAAGGACCTTGAAATCGTACCTGGCGCAGCCATGAATTTTTATGGTCCGGTACACGCAAATGGCGATGTGTATCTCGGTAGCGATGGTAATACGCTCAATTTTTATGACAGACTGACATCGCCCGGAGATATTTACCACAGAAAAAAGAGTGATAATAATCGGTATGGAACGGTCAAGATTAAAAACGGTGCAGGTGTGCAGAAATCAACGCTTGAAGGGGGGCAGTATTTGGACAGTGATGCTGCAAATTGGATGACAGCATCGGTAGAGCGGTGGAACGGCAACGTACTGTCATCTGCCC
>JAFGTH010000065.1 GCA_016934225.1 Lentisphaerota bacterium
ACCGTTCCGGCACACTCACGTCATCCGCATCCATCCGGGCCAGATATTCCCCTCGCGCTGCCGCAATGCCGCGATTCAATGATTTTGTCAAGCCCAGATTGTGGTCATTATCAATCAGGCGCAGGCGCGGATCATGATACGAGCTAATAAGTTCGCGGCTGTGATCGGTCGACCCATCGTTGATGATCAGAAATTCGAAATCAGCGAACGTCTGTCCCAAAATGCTATTGATCGCTTCGCGCACATAGCGTTCGCCGTTATACACCGCCATGAGGACGGTGATTTTCGGAACAGGCATCATGCGCGGCTGACCTCTGCCCATATTTCCCCCCAGTTCACCTGGGCGTGCACGATGCGCAGTCCGGCTTGTGCGACTTCGGCTTCGAATTCCCCCTGGCCGTATTCGATGCAATGCGTGGGGTCTAACCGGTAATCCACGCCTAATTCCGCTTTCAACGGCACGCGCCAATCGCGTTCGAATACCGGCACACGAATCAGAAACTGTTTCGGATCATAGCGCCGTTGCAAGTCCTGGAGAAACGCCACTCGCTGTTCCAAATGTTCCAATACATTCGAAAGCACAATCACATCGATGGGCTGGTCCGGGAGGTCGGTCAAGGCATTGCCGCACACAAAGCGGATATTCTCAGCCGCATAGTGTGCCTGGGCGACGGCGATGTTCTGCGCGGCCAGATCAATCGCATACACGGCTACATTGGCAACTTGCAGCGCAAGATCATGGGCCAGCGCCCCATTGCCGCAACCGACATCCAAGACCCGGCTGCCCGGCGCAATCCGGGCCACAAAAAAATCATGATATTTGATATGCCGGTGTTTCGTATGCAGTCCGTCGCCGTAACGAATCGCCGCGTGGCCTTCGAGCTGATACACCCGGTTGTCCAGATCAAACAGCAGTTTCAACGCTTTGGCCGGAGGCAGCGCCGCTGTTCTGTGGCGAATGGCCGTTGTAAGGGCTGCGGCAAATTGCTCGGCATTCATGCGTGACACTGTTCGCGCGAACAACGCCTCGGGGGAATAGCCCAATCGGTCAAGCAAGCGATGCTTGAGCGTCCCGGCCCGTCGCCGCATGGTGCGCACACCTTTTTGGGCCAGATAGGTCGCATACGGTCTGAGCTTACGAGGCTTCCGAAGATACGCTTCGAACACCTCCAGATAGTGCCGCCCGCATGTTTCGAAGGGATACAGCGAACTATGCGCCAGGGCGATTTCCCGATAATGCTCGTAGTGTTCGACCGCTAGCGTGATCTTTTCGGCCAGTTTCCGATCATCGAAATCTTCGTATTTTTGGAATACGTCATCAGAAACCGGCGCTAACAAATCTGTGGCAAAGAAGCAGAGTTCCGTCATGGCGCCGCTATCGAAACCGACCACCGGCAAACCGCAGGCAATCGCCTCGATCACTGAATTCGGGCAGGGCGGATTCAGATGAGAATAGAGAAAAATATCGCTTTGACGCAAAAGCTCGGCAACGTCAGGCAATGATAGTGTGGCGATATGCCGAATGTAGGCCCGTTGCAGGTATGATTCAAGTTCAGGATTGACCACCGGGCCAATCACCGTCAGTTCGAACGCGAACTGTTCAGTGAGCGCATCCAATGCCTTGATCATCGGCTCAAGCATGTCGCGATTCCGAAACCGCCCGGTGGTGATGAACTTGATCACGCGCTGACGGGAATGGGCCTGCGATGCAGGCGACGGATAAAAGCTCGTTGTGTCAACGCCGTTCAGAATGATGTGATTATTGTCCCGTTCGCCGAACATGGCAAAACATTGCGCCTGGCTGTAGGCGCTCTGAAAAATTACCGCATCGGCATAGTCGCGATAGATTGTGTGGGATTCCCGGTTAAGGTCGGCATAGGCGGTGCCATGCTTGGAGGGGTAACACACCCCATCCAGCCGTTGAATGATATAGCCGCCCTGACGCTTGACGATATCGAGTTGCGGGAGGGGAAACGCAATCGGGAAAAAGACGACTTTGGCCTGCTGTACGGCTGAAAGATACGGATAATTGCGCCGGTCGAGATCGCCCTTGAGATTCTGCATAAAGGTCGCCGCTCCGCCGAGCCAATGCTCCTGTTCGAATGGAAGATAAATCGCCTTCATGGTCTGTATCATCCGCGTTCCCCTAAAGTGTCATTGATGAAACGTTGTCGCGATACGTTCGCCGATCAGGTGATAGCCTTCAGGAGTGTAATGCAAATCGCCGGCCCAGAAAAGGGGGATTCGAAACACCATCTCTTCGAAAATCGGCGTCATGTCCAATGTCTCGAATCCAAGCCCCTGAAGTTCCTGTCCCAGCATCATTCGAATCTGTTCCTCGCTTGCGATCAGATTCGGGAACCAACGATCGAATTCCAGACGCTGATCCGAGGGGATCTCACGAAAATAGGGGGCCAGGATTTGAAGCCGTGTCGGCAACATGACAAAGCGCACAGTAACACCTGTTTGCTGGGCGGTGGACTGAATATCTTGCAACAGTTCCCGAACGTGCAGACGCCGTTTTTCAAGCCACGTTATGGTTCGAAACTCCGCGAAATTACCTTGATCGAATGCAAAGGGCTGGCCCTGGTAGAGCGGAATGGTGAAAAAGTGCGGATACCAGCCATCCGTGCGTTGACGTTCTGACGCAATCGTTGCGACATCATCTTCCGTTACAAGCGGATAGACTGGCTGCGTTGTTGTTATTCGTTTGGCAGAGATCGTTCGCGCAAGGGACGCCAGACGAACGAGCGCCGTTAACCGTGCGTGAAAGGCAACTTCCGAAAATTGCGCCGCATGGCGGCGGCGCGCCAAGAAATTGGTCAAATCCAGACTGATATCGTTCCCAAGATAGAGCAAAATATAGACGAATTTTCCTTGAAACCGCTCCGACTGCGGCAGGCCCTGGGTTAAGTACCGTAAAATTCCGGCATACTGTCCTAAGCCATACCCCTCGTTGGCGGCAACATAGGTTTTCAGATGGGTCAACGCTTCGAGACGCACCGGAATGCTGTGCGCGAATCCGGCGGCATTGGCGCGCCCGAACGAATCGCCGATGAACAGCGCCTCAGCTTCGTGTAACGCGTGCTGATTGGGCCAGCCAAGTTCGTCCGGCTGAGGCCAGGCAAGTTCAAGAGAATGCAAGGGGAGATTGTAGGTGGCATAAATGTCGCCAGGGCGTCCGGCGGTGGCTAATGGCGAAAGAATATATCCATCGAAGGGCTGACGATATCGGGGATGACTGTTCTGATCGAAGACGCCGGCCGAATAATAATAATCACGTACCCGTTGACTGAAAAATGGCAGATGATAGCCGTACCGATAGACCAGCACATCGAGCACACAGGCCGTCGCGTACAGGATGCCAAGTGAAAACACAAGCAGACCCAGGCGATAGAAGAGTGTTTTGCGATCCGCCCCAGGCGTGATGGTCGTCAGTACCATGCCAATCAAGCTAACGCCCAATAATGCGACCAAAATCCGCAGCCATCCTGCCGAAAACGCGAGAAAATGCCGGGCGACCCAGAAGACGCCAACCGAGAGCAGCAGATGGACGCCTGCCAGGCACAGTCCGAACGAGAAGCGTTGGCGGGGATTCAGCGTCGCCATGTTTCGAGAGCAGACGCTGCTGGCGAGCCATGCGCGCACGCGCGCGAAAAATGTCAGGAGTATGGCGAGCAGCAGCACAAGGTAACTGGCTGTTACGGCGTGGCGCAGCACTGGTGTCGAGAAATGACCGTTTTGGTCCCCGGAAAAATAGTCGACCCCATATTCGCCAATGCGGATCACAGCAAACATTGCCAATGCTCCAAGTAGCATCCATTGATATTTTTGTCCTTTCCTTATGAAATCCTTAATTTGCATAGGTAATACCTTATTTCTTTTCGAAGTAGTCCGTCTGAACCAGTGAAAGATGCCGAAATGACGGAGGAGTTGTTGTTCATTCCACGCTCTGCGTCGCGTGGAACAAGCACCTGTCCTTATTTCCGATAATGTCTATTCCTGTGGCTTTTGGAAAATGGCACAGTTGGCGAGATGGCGCTTGTGCAAAATAAATTTTCCCATGACCATAAGCGTTGACAATCCATAAGTTAAACTTCTATGAAAATTGATTGACGAGGCTTCTGCAAAGTAGCGCGTAGGGACGGGGACATCACCAATCCGAAAACCATAGAAGACGGCTTGAGCTAAAAATTCCGTGTCAAAGACAAAATCATCTGAATTCTGATGATATGGAATGGTTTCCAACACTTGGCGTGTATACGCGCGAAAACCAGAATGAAAATCTCCAAGGTTCTGACCGAGTACCATATTTTCCATAATGGTTAAAGAACGATTACTGATATATTTATACATGGGCATTCCCCCCTGCAATGCCTCATGACGGCTTCGAATCCGCGAGCCAAGAATCACGTCACATACTTCTGTTGCAAGGAATCCTAAGGCATAAGGAATTAAGCGACTATCGTATTGATAATCTGGATGAATCATAATAACTGCGTCAGCCCCTGCGCGTAATGCGGCGTCATAGCAAGTTTTTTGATTGGCGCCATAGCCGCGATTCTTTTCATGACAGAGCACG
Organism: Lentisphaerota bacterium; assembly: GCA_016934225.1. Classification (GTDB taxonomy): domain Bacteria; phylum Verrucomicrobiota; class Kiritimatiellia; order UBA8416; family JAFGTH01; genus JAFGTH01. The sequence goes on from JAFGTH010000065.1 coordinate 4,583, forward strand.
GTCAATCCCAATTTTTGGGCAATTTCAACCGTTCGATCTGTGCTGGCATCGTCTGTTAATATGATCTCATCTACACTGCCAGGGGGAATATCACGGATGGTCTTCTCAAGTGTCAATTCGGCATTATACGCTGGCATAACTACAATAACACGTTGAAATGTTTTACGCTGCGCTTTATTGAGCATGTACGAATTCCTCTTCAGTCATGATATGTGAAAATCGAATTTAAAGCAGCATCACATTTTTTTATTGGTGATGTTTTCGGCATAAAAAAATGTGATGAAAATCTATCATCTGATTCACGCTGGTACATTGCAGATCTGAATGAAGCTCTGCAAATATTTTCTTGAATCTCTCTGGGTACGCAGTGATCATATACATCTGTTCAAGTTGCTGAAAAACATGAGGATCAATATAATATAGCCGTTGATAAGGGATGTCAAATTTTTCCAAATAACGCGTGATGGACCTCCCATCCACCTCTTCATCATAAGCGACAATCACAGGGATGTTTGGATCATAAACATGCTGTGCAAACCCCCTGACAAGTGCTAATGGATGGAAATCAGTTTGATAATAATTATAAAAAATATCTTGTACACGTCTAATCTCGATATTATCCTGTAAATTACGCTCTCGTACGAATTGATTCCGCTTATGAATGCCTTCGATAAACATCCAATAATGATATCCGCTGAATAACATCAGAATGATCCATACCTGAAGTGTTTTGCTTTGAAAAGACAATGCCGTAAAGTTATAGAGAAAAAGATAGACACTAATCGCCGCCCATAAGGCAAAGATCGGTGTCAAATTGACAAATATGCGCGTTAAAGGCATATCACCTCTGATAAAACTGAGCATAAACGGCATGAATAATAATCCGATACAGAGTACATACTTCGAAAGAAAAAGACGATTTTTTTGCATGGGTTGAATCAGAAAGATCGTGCTACTGCCGAGGAGTGCCATCACGATCAAAAGCAAACGATCAGAGATAAAATATTGAAATGTTACCGGCATTAACTCCCTGATAATAAAAAAATTAAAAAATCCATGACTTTGCAATACGCTCTTTGTAACCACTCCATCGGCTTTTACGCTTGGAAGCACAGGCAAATAAAGTACAAACGCAAGTAAAACAGACAAGCCTATCAACAATACAAGAATAAGCATACGACTAGTCTGTTTGTGTATTTTGAGGAAAGTATAGAGCGTGTATGAAGCGCGTTTATGACGGTTCTCAATGTAATAACTATATAACCATGCTATACAATAAAATATCGCAATCGTTATCAGATAATAAAGATTCAGTGGAATCGTATATAATGATAAACTCGCAAGTCCTATAATCCATAAGGCATCGCTTCGATTTCCATGATCTATGAAGTTCCAAACATAATATAATAGCATAGATAGCAACATCATGCTTAAAGCATAGCCTCTGATCTGGACGACAACATTATAGAAAGGTAGGGTTGTCACAAGGATAAGAATCGCACAAAGACCAATAAACCGATTGAAAAATCGTAAACAGATACGATAGATGTAAAATATCGCACAGAGGCTGTATCCTAAAACAGACAAACGCATGACGCCAGGAATATCCATTAAGGTATAGATATCTTTGATCCCCAATAACTTCATATAGATGTTACTCAGAACATCAAAAAAAACATGATTATTGGTTGTATGATAATCGGTCACGGTTTTGATGAGGGGGACGAAAATAAATGTTTGCAGGGCATTGACTTCATCATACCAAAAATCTGAAGTGAGATACTGCGTCACTACATAGACCATGAATGGAGCAACAAACAAAATGGGAAGCATGACTTCATAAAAAAGCTGCCTTTGCTGATGATGTTGATAAAAAAGCGCTGGTTGTTTGATAGACTCATTATCATCAAGAGCATATAATGCTTCAAGACGAGAACGGTTAGGAAAAAATATACAGTTTCCCCATAAGATCATGCCCAAAAGAACAAGATATCCAAATTTCACATCTAAATGAAAATAAGGTACCAGACACAGAACAACGATTGGAATCGCATGGCGTGCCCATCTCCAATAGATTGTCATTGGGAAAACACATGCCGTTATCCCTAAAATAATGCTGTTTCCTGAGTTTACTATCAAAGTGAGACTCCAAAGATAGAAAAACATTATTTTGATCATGCAATTTGCGGAATCAGAGATATCGGATGACAAAGAACGATGATAACAATCCTTGATACTTTGGATGATCAACAAGGATAAGGAAAACAGAATGGTTTTATAACTTATTGATAACACGAATGAGATTATTGGACTTGTCAATTTGCCATTCCCATCCCCGAACAAGATATCCGTAACATACTCGCTTGCTCGCATGAACAGCAAAATGAGAAATAATCCACCAAAAAGATTATTCTTTCTTTGATCTGGTGCCCATTGTTTTATCAACATGGTAAACATAGGATGTGCCCTCACATCACAATAAGACATTCGATGTTATCAGACATCAGTTGAACATAATTTTCTAAACAGAGTCGCATATTGCCCCGCCACCACCACTGTCGAATACTTCTGCATCGCGTGGCGACTTTGGTTAGACCAGGTTTTGAGCAGTTGGCGATCCTCGCAAATGGCATCCAACGCATTCTGCCACGCTTGCAACGAATCACAAATGCGCCCTCCTTGCCCTGGCGTTCCAATCGCCTCACGATACGAGGGGACAGGGGATGCCAGCGCTGGAACGCCCTGTGCCATGAAGACTCCGATTTTAAATAAACTATGCCCTTTATTATACGGGGTATCCAGCGAACGGCAGGAAATGCAACATTCTCCGTCAAGAATCCTTTCAGGAAACGATTGATATGTCCAAGGGGTGAACCGATACGGGAACTTACGTTTGAAGCAAAAAAACGAATCACGCAGTTTTGGACGAGGTGGGCTGGTGATGATGACCAACTCCATTTTTCTTTTTCGCAAGAGTGGTAAGAGTGGTCCCAGTTCGTAAGACTTCTGCGCAGCACCGCTCCATATCGCTCGTATCTGAGGGCGATCAAAGTCGTCTAAAGATTTTGTATAGCGAAAATGCCGCAAGTCGATCGAATCAGAGACATATTCGACCCATGAATGAAAATCTTTCGCACGATCAGCGATGTTCTGCGACGCACAGGTCACCACATCACACACTTCAACCATGCGCCTGGCCTCGGCAACCTGCTCAGAACCGGTGCCATATCCCCCTGGAAAGGTTTCGGTTTCATCGAAATAGTTCACGCAGAGATCAAAAACAATCTTACGTCCCCTGGCCTTTTGCCGCTTGGCCAATTGATAGGCTGCTTCATTCTGACTACGGACAAAGACAGCAATATCAGCGTCAGCATCAGATTCATTCACCAGGCAGGTGATGCCCCGCTCTTCGAGATACGGAAGTAATTGTAGGCAGCGAATCCATACTGAAGCGCCCATCCGGTTATAATCGCGATGCGCAACCGGGATAAACCATGTAACCGTCAGATTCGCTTTCGGACGTTGCGCCATAGCATTTGTGCGAACCAAACAGGTCGCTTGAGTTGGATGGTTCGTTTTCGTAACAGCCGCTTGCGTTGTTCGCCCAGCCTTAGAAAAAGTTGATAATACTCCGCGCACATCCGTTCTGCCGTATTCCTATAGACTGGCATGCGTTCAACCCAATCATCGTAGGTCTCCAGCATCGTGTGCAGTTGCTGCTCGAAATTCTCCATCGTAAAGGACACCCCGAAGCCGTCACCGTAGTCCGGCAATGCTCCGCTTTCCCGATAGAGCAGCGGCAGCCCGCATAACGCGCCTTCGACATGGTGCATGCCGGCCGGTTCATATTGCGAGGCCGTGAGATACACATGGTGATTGCGCAGAGAATCGGCCAGGACGTCGCCATGCTGCGGCTCAAGATAGGTCGTGTTGCGGAAGCTGAAACCGTCCGGCACATTACCGATATAGGTAAAGTCAATACGGTCTTTCCAGGTCGGTGCCTGAAGCATGTGGTCGAGTTGTTGGTAAATATCGAACCCTTTCAGCCACCCGCCGCCCCAATGATGCGTAACCAGCCGCAATTTCTCGCGGTGGTTCCACCGTTGATAGCCATTGGCATGAAAAATGCGCTGATCCGCGCCGTTCAGCACAACGCTCGATGTGTCTGCCACATCCAATCCATGCTTCAGAAACAAGTCCCGCAGCCAGTGACTGATAAACACGGTATGATCCGCGCAGTTATTGGCCGCCATCAATTGCGCGTTAACTCCTGTGGTGCCTTTGCGCTCATCGCATTCATTCACCCGATGTACCACGAGGGCGCGCCAATTGGTTTTGATGAGATAGCGCATGATGTCGTGCTGCTGATAGGTTGCGCTCGCTCCTCCTGACCGCGGGTCTGTAAGAACAATTATATCCAGATCAGGCGATTTCAAATCGAAGGAGACAATATGCCCTCGCTGTTCCAGGTACTCAGCCAGCGCCACACCAAATTGGTTGCTCCCGCCCCAGGGACCGGAACGCAGTTTCATGCCTATACTGATTTTCAGTGGATTCTTTGAGGTCATACCGCATTCTCCGGGAAAAAATTTGAGGCGTCCTTTTGATGTACCGGCCCCACCGCATAATGTTTGTACTTCCGATCTGTACGAAGGTACAGTGTATTTTTCCAGAGTAATCGCAACCACATGGTATGGACCCATCCTTTTCCCGCGAAATCCTTGGCTTGTTGCATTCTTTCGGCGGGAGCCCACCGGCTGAGAGAAAACAGCGTTTGCTGAAGCGAACTACGCCTGACGAATACGCTATGCAGGCAGCGGAAATAGGCATCATCCCATGAGATTTGCTGATCCAGGCGGTACCGCAACGACATATCGTACCCGGGCTTGAACACCAAATCGCCGCTATGCAGCCGTTCGGGGCCATTAAGCCACTGCTCGATAATAGAAAAATTGTAGAGTTTCGTCATCGACCTGGCGGGAGGCGCAAGATGGCCTTTGGCGATCTTGTTGACCGGATCGATGCCGACACAATGCAGCACATTCCCAAAAATGACCCATTGCTTTTGAAACTCGCCTTGTTGAAGTTTGTCATACATTTTTTTTAAGCCGACCGGGTCATAAATTTCATCGCCATCAACACCGAACACCCAGGTATTGGTGTTGGCGAACCGTTCGATCAGAGTATGTGAGTGGTGCAGGTTGTCGCTCTGATAGAGTTGAATCGACGGATATTCCGCTGCCAGCCGTTGCAGAATCGGATATGTTTGGTCCTGAGAGCCATTGTCGTCAATCAGAATTTCGTCGCAGAAATCAACAATATTCCGGATGACCTGCTCGATATACATATCTTCATCTTTGACTAAGACAATGCCGATGATTTGATATGGTCTTTCCATAATAGGTCCCCCTTTTCTCAGGGTTCCAATAACCGATCGCATCCTGTAATGCGGCTGTTTTCCACTGGAATCTCCCGGTCAGGTTCTTTCACTTCGGCCCAGATAAAAATTTTCGTCCGCGCCACGCCGTGATCGATCAAAATATCCGGAAATCCTTGCGGAGGCCGGCCAAAATAACAGGCGCGCACATGAAAGCCCGCCAAATCGAACGCTTTGAGCAGCGATTGTTTGGTGAACCAGAAGGTGGCATGCGACACAATTGAACCGGATGTCGTCTGCATTTCCTGCGACGCCGGAAAGATATTCAGGCGTCCACGGAATGGAACGCCGTCAAGCATCACCTGATGTGTTCGCCGAGTCAAATGTTTGCGATATTTTTCGCCGCATTTCCTCCAGTTCAACCATGCTGGACTGATATGCGTTTCTAACGCGACATAGCGACAGATATTCCGGATCCGCTTTAACAGATTGAACGGATTCTGCATGTGATACAACAGTCCTGTGCAGAGGCAGAGATCGAATTTACCCAGTTCGAATTCGTCAATATGTTGCGCATCAGCCTTACGAAAATGTACATGGTCATAGCCTAACCGATTCTTTTCCGCATTAGCCAGTTCGAGATATTTATCTCTGACTTCAATTCCCAACACTTCGCGACAGCCGCATTCATACAGGTCAAAGCTGTTATACCCGGCATTGGATCCGAGATCAATCGCGCGCGTATCATGCACATCGAACAAGCGCGTAATGCTTAATGCCCGCGTCGAACGTCCACCGCGTGTTTCCGGGCCTTTTTCATGAAGATAAATCGTTTCGTTATTCATAGCGGCTCTGTGCATCCTTCTACAAGAGGTTACGGCTGCTAAACAGAGGTTGTCACAATGGTTTCGAGTCGTTCCCCGAAGTGCTTCAGGGTATTATTGCGTTCAACCAGTTGTCTGGCCCGGCGTCCCAATGCAGCGCATTCTGCCGGATTGTTCATCAGCCCCTCAATCGCCTGGCACCATTCCGTCAGCCGATCGGAGGCGACAAACCGAAGATGCTGGCGATCCAGAACAACATCCGGTTCCCAGAAACCGGCCGTACGCGTAATCAACACCGGCTTCCCACAGGCCATTGCCTGCAAGGCGACGCTTTGTCCTGAGGGTTTGGCGCTTTCTTTCAGAGGCAAAATCACCAGAGCGCAGCGTTGCAATATGGCGCGAATCTCCGCATCGGAATACACCGCTTCTTTCCAATCGCCGGCCAACAATTCCGCATTCGGGGGCACATCTTCCGGGCGAATACTTCGGGTGATGAATTTGAAATGATACTGCGGCAATGCTGCGGCAATGGCGGCAACCAGGTCAAAATCTCGTTGATAATCCTTTCCCATAAACACAATATACAGTGGCGAAGCCTGTTCCCGATTTTTATCCGGCCGCCAAAAATTCGTATCGATGGCAAAGGGTAAAAAATGAATTTTCCTCTGCTGCGACGGGAAAAGTCGTCGTGCATGTTGATATTCGCCTTGTCCGAGGCAGATTAAACCCTCGGTATTCACAACGATCTGACGGTATAGGTTTTGGGCCTGACGATGCCGCTGGAACTGATTCAGCAGGGCCTGCGCATAATGGAACAGCGTGCGATACTCCGGGCGGACAGGCTTTGCATTGTTGAGATCGACCACGCGCGCCAGCATTCCCATGGCAAAGAAGAAGACTGGCGGTTTTAACCTGCCGCGCTGCTTAAAGTATGCAACGCCGGCCCCTAAATTTTCTCCGCAGGCGATAATCACGTCATACGCATTCAATCGTTCAATTTCGTCAAGGAATTGATGACTCTCGGAAGAAAACGTGTATTGCTCGGAATTTCGGGTATTCTCCCGGCTTAATCGGCGAAATTCAGGATTGCGTGTATTCGGGCGCATGTCTTGTAATTCAAGCAGATCGACATGATACCCCTGTTGTTCGAAATACGGCACGCCGTACAAAAATTCCAGCGGCATTTCCGCGCCCTGCTGCCATTGTTCCAGGCGCGACCGCCTGCCGCCGGTAAAGAGATAGAGAATCTTTTTCATGCAGGTCTGTGCTGTTCCATGAAGTTCCGGTCAACGATGTCACTTCGTATTTCACGCTACAAACATTGTGAGTGAGTAAATATGGCCTCTATATTCGGTAACAATGTTATTGTCTTAGCGCCGCAATCAAATCCGATTCTTCCTGTGATGGGTGAAATGTTCCCGGCTGTTTCCGATCGAATTGATTTCTCATAAAATAAAAGAGTCCTAACAAATCATTATCTAAAACCTGTAATATCGTAATATCCGGTTCGACATATTTGGCTCGTCCCATAAACAGTGAAGCTTCATCAGTAATCGTATAACCTGCAATGCCGGCATTAATCACTTCTTTATCAGCATATTGTTTATCCAACAAATTCGGATAACAGTGCCAGTTCGGTAAATATGGTCCAAACGTAAAGGAATCTCCTAAGACCAAAATACGTTGTTGTTCTTTAGGAAACGTCAAATCATGTTCCATGCGAAATCCTTGTTTATTTGAAATGACGCGATATACCATTTCCGGCTTAACAGTATAGATCGCATTCATATTCGGATTGAGGTCGCCAAGAACAGATGGCCGTTGATCGAATTTTATAGGGCTACGATAGGCGCTATATTGATCAAGATACGCGGATAGCTTTTCGACGATCCGTCGATTTCCGAATCTCGATAAATGTGAGTTTTCTGGCAATAACGTGCTCCATTCGATCGGATAATCATACCAATCTTCTGTCAAGTCCAGATAATCAACCTGATATCGGATAGCTAACTCTTGATAAAATTTCCGACATATTGCCATCGCCGGATCGTGAACGTTCGGCGAGGACGGAATATATAATACCAAAAGCTTTGTTCGGATAGCATTCGCTTCTTGCACCAATGCCGCAAATTGTTGCTCGTATTCTTTCTGAAATTTTGTCAACACAGCATGGCCTTCTTCTTTGTAAAGAGCTTCAAAAAGTTTTGAGCGTATTTCTTGTGGAACGTCTTCTGTACCAGCCACAGCTTGTTTCACGCGTTGTTCGAAAAACAAGTGTTGTATGTTGTCTTTCATTTCCGACAATGCGAAGGTGTACTTTGATTGCTGCTGATAAAAGATCATCCGTAAAGCAAGTTCAGTACAAAACAATAACGCCATGGCCGGGAACAGGGCAAAAATGACATATTTTATTGGGATACTCAGCATTTTCAAGATGACTATCATTCCGATAATAGCAAGTACAACATATAACAAAATCATACCGAACGAGAAGAAAGGCGTCGTAATCTTTCCATCTCGATCGCCTGTATGCCATGCAAGGTAAAGTTCTACTAACCGAAACATCACTGCTAAAACAAGTAATCCGAAAAGTATAAAACGTTCTTTTGATACATTATGGCGTTTGAACAGCATATATTAACCTTTTTTTATTGACGACTCACAGAATAAATCTGGTAGTGTTGACAATTACGGGCATTCAGTCGAGCTAACCGGCGATATTCGGGATCATTACGTTTCAGGGCGCACGTCCGCCAATTCAAGTAGACCGACGTGGTAGCCTTGCTATTGAAAATAGGGCAATGCCATATAAAAATTCCAACGGGATTTCCGCGCCCTGCTGCCATTGCCCCAATCGAACACGTCTGCCGCCGGCAAAGATGTAGAGGATGCGTTTCATAAAAACGACCTTCAATCCCACGAAAATTGAGATGAGGCGTCATCTTGTCCATCGCAAGCCATTGTGTTTGCGATAGTTATAAATTTTGATACCATAGCCCATGTATTCTGAATATGGTGCATAAAAATTATCCCGAAAATATCTTGTAATATATTGATAAGAAAGGCTTGTAAGAATATTTAAGAACCGTTAGTTATGGAAGATTCCGCAATGCCCGCAGCGTGTCAGAAAATCGGCGTCTTAAAAACCATTTCTGGTGTAGCGTTAATTCGTGCTTCCAGACCCCGCTTTTTCCCTGTCTGAGAAAATTCGCACATTTTCGATCTCCCTGTTCGAGAAATTTTGTTTTCACTGTGTCAAATTGTTGTCGTCGTACGGCTTCGCGGATGGACTCCTCATCACGTTCGATTTCAAGATGCGCTAATATTCTTTTACATTGTGTGACTGGCTCTGCAAGCATATCTTCATAACGAACCAGAAAGATTCCATTATCCAAATAGCCCTGAACGTGAACATCCCATGGTATCCTAAGCCAACGTGTCATTGAGTTGCTGCCTTTATCCAGCACTTCAATCATTTTCCAAATTTTGCGCTGGCGTTCAAAGGATTCATTGAACAGCAATGTGATTTTCAAGACTCCGATGAGGGGGACTTTTATTCTGACCTTCCACGTACAAGGCGACAGAGGGAATTCGAAAAAATGCGCTCCGGAAATCGCAATATCACGGACATCGCGTACAATGCAAATAATATTTTGGGGGAGAAGGTGGGGGGCATCTTCAAGGATAAGGGGAAATGAATGATGGGCTTTGAAGACGGCATAATCTGATACCCGATTTTCTCCCTCAATCGCAATATCCTGATTCTGTGGCTCCTTCCAAAATCCTCTGACCGGGCATCCGATCAGTTCGGCTACCAGACGGCTTAACCAGGTATTCCCACTTTTCGGATATCCGACAACAACAATATTTTTCTCCGGCATGACGTTATGCTGATGAACAAGAATCGGTTGCGATATTCGACAGATTCCGCCAATCGTTTTTATGCAACCGGAATTGGAGTTTTATACATACTTTTGACAGACGTTAACAATATGATCTCTGAATTCATTCCAGGAATGATGCCGAACAATCTGGCGACGGACGGTCAGTGATCTATCTGCCCAATCAGCCTGAGTATGATGCGCAATCACAGTCATCAATTGCTGGTAAATACTTTCCACTGAACCGGCTTCCACGACCCAGCCGCCGTAGCGGTCTGCGTCAATCCCAGATTCGCGCGTGGCAATCGGTACGCAGCCGCAGCTCATCGCTTCGAGCAATGTTCCGGCCTGCCCTTCGGAAAGGGATGGGAAGACCACATAATGCGCATGGGCTAATGTGTCAAGATGTTTCCGGGAACCGCCGATATATTTTCCGTTGATCCGGGTGTGCGGCGCATCCGCATATTGTTCGACCGGTATATCATGATGACAGCGATCTCCCAATACGTCTAAAAAAACCGGGGGCCGCGCAGCGTCGGCGCACAAACGCCGCCAGGCATCCATCAGAAAGGGAAAGCCCTTGGACAAGATCGGATACGTGGCCGGATAGACAACGCGGATGACAGCATGATCGCGCTCCTGAGGCAAAAAATGATCAGCGTCAATCCCGCAGTTCAGCAGCGTAAGCTGTGCCGCAGGCACGCCCCATGAAAGATAGGTTTGGCGCACAGTTTCGTTGCCGAGAATAATAATGTGATCCGCGCACCGCAAGCTCTCGGCATAGCGTTCCACTTCGTCCGCGGGGGTACACAACACGATCCGCTCAGGGGGAATCTTGAACAAGGCTCCGTAACGCAGCAGTAATTCGCGCCGGTGGCCTAAATGAGCGGTAGGCCGGAACAACACGGTATGTTTAGCGCGGACAGTTCCCCCCCTTGACCAGTTATTCGTCGTGACCCATAAGGAAGTTCTTTTTCCGTCCGGCTGATCTTCATAATGAACATTTCCAAGCCTGGAGAGCGCGTGATACAGATTCTTACCGACCACTGTAACAGACATAAACTCATATTCCGGAGCAACAACTCGATCCGGAGTAAAATGCCGTGATGATTGCGAAAAAATAATGTCCTGATAGGCCCCGGGCGCGTAATATGCCGCGTGTTGAGCCAGAAACTGCCACAGACGGCGAACGCTGTCGCACATGGATTGTGTTGCCGAAAACGCCATGGTTCGCAGCCGGCGCGCCGGGCCATGCAACTGGCAGGCATGCATAAGCCCCCGCAACGCGTAGCGCCATTTCGTCTGCGCCGGAGCAGCCGGCAGCATGGGCGACCACAGCCAGCTTATGGCGGCGAAGCCGGCTTTATAGCTTTCCGTATAGCGAAAATAGCGTTGGAAGGCCTGACGCAGTTGCGCCTGATAATAGGCCGCGTCATAATGCGCAGGAAGATTACGAACGCGCGCTAATCGTCCAATCCAGCGCAGAGCCTTGATGCGTTCAGGCACGCTGCTGAAATCAGTGCCTTTTAAAAAAATCGCGAAATGCAATTGCACGTCTTCCGGCGTCACAGATTCAAGCCCCAACGACGCTAATTGAAAGCGAAGGACTTTTTGCGTGGCCGCGCGTTGTTGTTGGCGCTTTTTTCGGGATACATTTCCCGCATGAAGACGATATTTCACTAAAGGCTCTTTCAGTTTTGCCACCTTATGAGATTGAGAAATGCGGCTCCACAGAAAGTAATCTTCCGCTAAATAATACTCAGGCGTGTAACGATACATTTTGATAATCGCCGTACGCGCCATTATTGATGTATGGGCGAAATAATTGCGGAACAACAACTGTGTTGGGATGAGATCATCCGGGATCACTAAACATTCTTCTTCCTCCTGTCTATGTTCATGCAGAAGGTAGGCGCATGCCCCAACCAACGCCACGTCAGGATGCAGTTCCAAAAACTGTGCTTGCTTTTCGAAGCGATCCGGCATGCTGATATCATCAGCATCCATGCGGGCCAGATACGTGCCGCGCGCGATGTCAATGCCGGCGTTCAAATGCGCTAAATATCCGACGTTGTTGTCGGCAAGAAACACGCGAAGACGCGCATCATTGTAACTCTGTATGATTTCGCGGCTGCGGTCCGTGGACCCATCATCAAAAATCAAAAATTCGAAATCGCCCAATGTTTGCTGCAAAATACTGTCAATCGCCTGCTGCAAATATTTTTCGGCGTTATAGACTGGCATTAGCACTGTGATTTTGGGCTGATGCATCATCTTCTCGCTATCGTCATAAGAACGGGGACTCCATGTCCGAATCACATTACCTCGCTCAAGAGGCTCTCTTTGGTAACATGCTCAGCAAGAGTCGGAATCGCCCCTGTTATGAAAGACTCATTCTTTTCATGTAAGGAAAATGTAAAAAATAACTTCCCCTTTTGGTGGCACAGACATTCCTGTCTGTGCGGCAGACAAGAATGTCTGCTCCACCAGGGGCAACGACGTTATTTTTTACATTTTACTAATATTGTTTTTTTACGACCGGCTGGCACACCCGCAACCCCAAGAGTTCGAGGGACGTCGCGATTAGCTGAAGCCCGGCTGCAATAACAGAACCGTCTTCAACCGAAATCCGGCCCTGGTTTCCGATTTTCTCGAGCTGTTCTCAGATTCGGGGAACGTGTATACGGAGATTACAGTCTGCCCAAAATATTCCTGAAAGTGCTGATGACATATTCGATGTCTGTAGCACTCATCGGAACATATAAGGGAAGCAAAATACTTCGATCTGACACATCTTCGGTAATCGGAAGCGTCAGGCCATGACAATGATTCTTGTAGGCGAGTTCCCGGTGGGCCGTCATAATCCCGCGACGGGTGGCAATGCCGGCCTCAAGTAATTTCTGCATCAACGTATTTCTCTCACAAGGGCATTCGGGTCGAAGATAGATACAGAACGATTGATAATTGCTGAAAGACCCTTGCGGCTCAAGCGGGAAACGCAGCCACTCGATATCGTGCAATGCCTCTATATAGTGAAATGCGATTTTTCGACGTTCAGTGACAAGCCAATTTAATCTTGCTAATTGGGGAATGCCGATTGCCGCCTGAATATCCGTCATCCGGTAATTGTACCCAATTTCAATATAGTCCTCGAAAATGATGCTTTTCGAAAGATGACGATCCCGGTCATTAACAGACATGCCATGGTGCCTCAAGAGTTTCAGACGTTCAGCGTATGTCGGATTCGAGGTCGTGATCATCCCCCCGTCACCAGTGGTGATGACTTTCCGAGGATGAAAAGAGAAACACACCAAATCCGAATGCGAACCGATTTTTTGCCCTTTATACGCCGAGCCGGCAGCGCAGGCAGCGTCCTCGATTAGTTGCAGATCGTATTGGGCACAGAGCGCCGTAAACGACTCAATATCAGCAGGCATGCCCATTTGATGCACAAGTAAAATCGCTTTGGTTTGCGTTGTAATACGCTGTTCGACATCATGCACATCAAGATTGTAGGTTTCAGGGTCAACTTCGGCAAACACGGGTTTTGCGCCGACATACGTGATCGCATTTGCGGTTGCAATGAAACTCAAGGACGGGCAAATGACTTCGTCACCGGGGCCGATACCGCTCACAATCATGGCCAAATGCAAAGCGGTGGTACAATTGGACACCGCCACAGCATATTGAGCGCCGACGTATGCGGAAAAATTTTCTTCGAATTCCTGGACCTTCGGACCTTGCGTGACCCAGCCTGTTAAAACGGTTTCATAAGCGCGTTGCGCCTCTTCTTCAGTAAGATGCGGTTTCGCTATTTGAATCATGATTTGTTATTTCCCAATTTTTTACGATAATTTGACTTGCTAAATTTTTGTCCTGCGCAAGTCTGGTATAATAGTCGATTGTTTCTCGCAACCCTTCTTCGAAAGAATACGCCGGTTGAAACCCGGTTGCATCGTAAAACCTGGCGGCATCAACCCAAAGTCTCGGAACATCAGCAGGACGGGCCTCCACAAATCGAATGCCGACATCTTGTTTTTTCATAAACGTCACGATTTTTTCGACAATCGATGTGATTGAATATTCTACTCCTGTGCCAATATTCATCGTCGTGCCATTCAGTTCGTCGGCAAGCGGCAATAAATCACTCAAGGCCCGTGCCGTATCTTTTACATAAAAAAAATCTCGGGTCATCATGCCATCACCGAAAATTACAGGCGGCGTATCATATAGAAGATTCACGATGGTACGCGGGATCAGTTCGCCGGCATCCCCTTCATAATGAGCACGGGGACCATAGTTGTTGAATATTCGCAGAATCGAGCTGTTCAAACCATAACATGTATGAAACGCATTGGTATAAAGCTCTCCGGCAAGTTTACTCGCACCGTAAACCGTGAACGGTACCGGCAGATGTTCCTCCCTGATTGGAAAGGACTGCGTCCCGCCATAAATTTCTGACGTGGAAATGTAAAAGAATTTTTTTACCCGATTTTTTTTCACAGCCTCTAACACATTCAGCGTTCCTTCGGCGTTGACACGATGATTTTCGAACGGGCTATGAATCGAATGCCTGACCCCCAGACATGCCAGATGATACACAACATCAATATCTTGCGTTGCTTGCAGACAGGTTTCTTTATGCAGAATATCCCCGTGGATAAATTGGAAGTTCGCATGATGTGCGGCATGCGACAAGTTTTCCAATGACCCATTGCATAAATTATCCAGTACACGCACTTGATACGTTCTGTGCAACAGTTCATCGGTCAGGTGTGATCCGATAAACCCTGCCCCGCCTGTGACAAGCACAGTGAGTTTTTTTTCTTCACGCTGTTTCATAAGTGGTTGCCCGTCATCTTTCAGTTTTCAGGGTTGCCTGTTTTCACTCCTGAAAAATTATTTTTCCTGGTCAGGTCGTGGTGAAATATGCACAAACATGAAATAGAACACAATCCCTGTGAGGAGCACGGCACTCCCCTGGGTAATGTAAGAGAGTCCAGAGACAAGATAACCGGAATTCATGAACAATTTTTGCCAGGGGAATTCCAAATATGCGGCAACCCCAGCGTTCGGATCCGGGGTAGGGGCCGCGTTGATTAACAACCATACTTTCGAAAAGATAAAGGATACGAAGGCAATGAACAGATAATAGGACGATTTCCATTGGAACTGTTCTAACGCCTTGACCGTAAACACGGCAAAAAATGGAAAGAGATTGACTAACGTTCTTGATTCGGCGTTTAAACTCAATAACAAGCCAAGAGCCACAAATAAGGTTAAACCGGGACCATGTGCATGGATAACATGGCAACATCGCTTCCAAAACAAGAACGCCAACAAGATTATTGGACCAAAGAAGAGGACATGCGCAATAAAAAAAATAAATGGTTGCTTGTTTCCCAGGAACAGCAGGTTCCGAACAAACGCTTGCAGAACGGTGTTGTATCGAGCCTGCTTCGTGATATCGCCAAGCTGTCGAGCATACAAAAAAAGCAGGAGTTGCAACCCCAGAAACGTCAGAACTCCGAGAGTCGACCATTTGAAATCTAGGCGAGTCACGAGACTTTTGATGGTATAGAGTTCTTGAGCATTCGAGAGCGCTTTGACAACATAGAATGTGAAGGTCGCCATCAGTACAATGCTTAAAGGAATTACGCTGGTTTCGATGGGCACAGAATTTCCCCACGGATTCTCCCAAGAATAGAAGATATAGAGGCTTCCAACCAGCACACAGGCACTGGCCGCGATGGCTAAAAGCGTGTTGAGTTTGAAACGCGCGGCTTTTAAAGATAACGCGCTTTTTGGAAAGATTAACAGCACCACGCCGATTTCGAAAAAATTCGGCCAGGTAAAAAATCCTAATATCAAGATCATCAATATTCCGATCTGATTGCGTTTGAGGAAAAAATAGACCAGAAAAAGGCCTAAGACATAACTTGTCAAATCAGTCAACACTGGATAATAAAACACCCATTTCAGCATGGCAAAGTTTACAAACAATCCACAAAAGCCTAACCACCTCCCCCGGAGGGACAGGAGTAATTCGTCCGCAATTTTGTTCCAAAGATAGACGCCGATCAAAAGAAGTGCGAGATGATAGATTTGAAAGCTGAACACAATGTTCCAATTGGCGAAAGGAATACGCAGTCCCATCATGCTGAAAGCGATGAGTGCGCACGGCAGAATGCGTCGAATGCGATAGGTATCCAGCCCCTGAACAAACACCATCTGTGAGAAATTCTTGACAATCTCTCCATACCCCTTTCCATCCCATCCGAGTCTCTCTCCAAAAGGAACAACTTCGTCTGCGAAGATAAATAAGCCGATATTGATCATGCCGATGATGAATAGGATCGAAAGCTGGCATAACACGATTCGATTTCTGGGGGAATCATATACCGAAAGCAAGCTTCGTTTGATCCCGCTCCCAAAGATAGGAGACATATCTGTCCTTTCTGAATTACGGTCGGTCACAATGTGGTAAATCGATGATTTCATCCAAAATAAAGACTTTTCGCTTTCTCACGGCCGCCAGGGTTCTCCAAAGATATTCGGCAATAATGCCAAGAGAAATGTTCGTCAGCCCGAATCCCATCATCAAGACCGCGATCAACGTCGGCCATCCGGGATTGAGATCTCTGAAAAGGATTGTTCGCATGATAACGTATGTCGCCCATAAAAAACCGATTCCGGCTAACAGTATTCCCATCAAGCTCACAACCCGAATCGGCATATATGAGAAAGCCACAAAGGAGTCAATAAACAGTTTGACTTTTTTCCCGAACGTCCATTTGGACTTTCCCACCGTGCGCGCCTGCTTATCATACGAAATCGATGCCGACTTGAACCCCAGCGTTAAAATCTGCAAAAAAAGCGAAGAATTGGCTTCGACATCATCATTCAGTTCAGCTTTCACCTTTTCGTTGAACATGACCACATCAAAGCCATTTTCTGGGTAGGTATGCACGGCAAATCGTCGTATCAAACCCGAATAGAGCGTTGAAAACACCTTTTCCCCAAATGGAACATCCACTTGTTTTCTTGCGGCCCACACAATATCATACCCTTCCAGGGATTTGCGGTATAATTTTTCGATCAAGGTGATCGGATCCTGTAAGTCAGCCGAGAGAAACGTGGTATATGCCCCTTTGGCATGGAGTATTCCGGCTCTCAAGGCGGCATGAGAACCGTAATTTTGGGAAAATTTGATAATTCGGGCATCATAACTTGTATGCTCGATTGTTTTTAAACATTCGAGAGAATGATCGGAGGAACCATCATCAATGAAGAGCACCTCGATCATCACCCCCTGAAGAGAGGCACAATAACTATTCAACTGTGTCACAAGCCGCGTGATGTTCTCTTGTTCATTGAAAAATGGGATGATCAGTGATATATCCGGTTTCATGAGACTATTCCGATAATTCTTGCAGGATTTCCAACTACTTTGTGTCGGGCGGGGATACTGGTAATAACATTGGTTCCCATTCCAACCAGCGTAGAATCTCCGATGGTGATATGATCAATGACCTTCGAGCCGCTGCCAATATAGCAATCCCGCCCTACCGTGGTATATCCGGCGATCACGATCTGCGCTCCAATCAGGGTATAATCATGAATCTGTACGTCATGATGAATCACCGTATTCGGCAAGATACAGAGATGATTTCCCAACACCGCATTACTTGTGATAACGACTCCGGCCATAATCAACACGTTATGTCCTATTCGAGCAAGACGAGAAACCTGGGCGTTGGAGTGGATCACCGTCGCAAAACGGTTGTCGGGTACTTGTAAGCCTTCGATCATAGCGCGGCGTTGCGTATAGGTCGTTGGGCTTCCGGGAACTGCCAGAACCTTGGCGTCCTTATATCGGGTAAGAGCAGCTCGTGAAAACACTTCCACGCCATTGGCCTGGATGCCCTGCTTTTCCGGGTTATCATCGACGAAGCCGATCAGTTCGTATTGCCCTTGCAGGCAGTCAAGAGCTTCTATTCCATTCCCGTTATACGGAAAAATCAACAATTGTTTCATCGCACTTCGCGGTGATGATCAAAAGGCATTCACGGCCTCGATCACACGCTGAACTTCTTCATCCATGAGTTCCGCATACATTGGTAAGGAGAGACAATGATCGGCGAGATATTCGGCATTGGGGCAGACGCCCTTCGTGTACCCTAAATGAGCATACGCCTTTTGCAGGTGGCAGGGCACAGGGTAATGCAGGGCGGACACAATCTCCTGTGCCTGCAAATGTTTCATGAGGCCATCTCTATCGTCGGTGGTAATAACAAACAGATGATACACGCTGTCTGCCCACTCTGGCTGTTTTTGCATTGATATTCGGGGGGTGGTAATACCGTCATGATACATTTTGGCAATCGCCTTACGCCGATTATTCCATTCTGTTAAATAGCGTAATTTGATATCTAAAATCGCCCCCTGAAATCCATCCATCCGCATGTTATAGCCGATTTCATCATGATAATAGCGTTCCTGACAACCATGATTTCGTAAACTTTTCACATGGTGGGCATAATTCGAATTATTCGTCACGACCGCACCGGCTTCGCCATAGGCGCCAAGATTTTTGCCGGGATAGAAGCTAAAGCATCCCATTTCGCCGAACCCCCCGACATGTTTTCGCTTATAGCGAGCGCCATGCGCCTGGGCGCAATCTTCCACGAACCAGAGCTTGTTTTTTTTCGCAAGTGCGCTGACAGCCTCGATGTTGCACGGCTGGCCATACAAATGCACTCCGATAATGGCTTTGGTGCGAGGGCTAATTTTTTCTTCAATGGCGCTGACGTCAATATTCCAGGTATCGGCTGTGCAGTCAACAAACACCGGGGTGGCGTTCACATACGAAACCGCCCAGGCTGTCGCAATAAAGGTATTGGCAGGGACGATCACTTCATCGCCAGCCTGTATTTCCAACACCCGCATGGCCAGATGTAACGCGGAAGTTCCACTGTTGACCCCGACGGCACATTCCGTTTCACACGCCTGAGCAAAATTTTTTTCGAAGGTTTCCACAAAAGGCCCGTCGGCAAATGCCGTCTTTTCGCACACCGCTTTGAGAGCCTCAGCAACCTCATCGGCAATCTGTAAATATTGTCGTTTCAAATCAAGACAGGGAATTTTAGTTGTCATGTGATCACTTTTCAGGGGTATTCTCTTTCGGCACCATGAGTTTGGCAGGATTTCCTGCCACCACTGTGCCTGAAGGAACATCTTTTGTCACGACGGAGCCGGCGCCGACCATGGCGTTTTTTCCAATCGTCACGCCGCATAAAATTGTGCTGCTTGTGCCGATTGAGGCCCCTTCTTCAACAATTGTTTCGATGACCTGCCAATCTTCGTCGGTCTGCATGCGGCCATCCGCATTCACGGCCCGGGGATATTTATCGTTAATAAATGAGACATTGTGCCCGACGAACACATTATCGTTGATATGTACGCCCTCACAAATAAAGGTGTGACTGGATATTTTACAATTCTTGCCGATGATGGCCCCTTTTTGAATCTCCACAAAGGCCCCGATTTTCGAATCGTCGGCAATAGAACAATCATACGCATTCACAAAGTCAAAGATCCTGACGTTGTCGCCGACCGTGACATTTTTTAATACCTGTCGCTCGGTTTTGATATTCAAGAGTTTCATGTAAGCATCACTTCCTGTCCCCGATTCCTCAGCGACCGGTCGGCGGCTTCCAAAATTCGGACTACCGACAGGCCGCTTTGGGCGTTGGCGGTCGGCTCGGTCCCCTCGCGAATCGATCGGATAAAGTCCGCCGCCATTCCCCGCAGCGCTTCACCCATTTCAATTTTGGGGATATACGCATCGCCGACCCGATAATCGACAAGAATCTTGTTGCGTTCTTCATAGCTATTCGTCGAATCCTCCGAGTTCATCGAAAAGCCGGTATCATATACCTTCACTTTTTCAGTCGGTTCAAGGTCGTCATACACTAACATTTTCCTGGTGCCGCCGATAAGGATCTTGCGGATTTTTACAGGCGATGTCCAGGAAAGCGTAAAGTGCGCAATTTTATTCGATTGATAATAGGCGGTCAAATACGCGATATTCTCGATCCGGTTTGGCGTATGCGATATTCCGGTGGCAACAACACTCTGGATCGGCTCCGCTTCGAGATATTCCAACATCGAAATGTCATGCGCGGCAAGGTCCCAGAGAACATTGCTGTCATGCTGAAACAGGCCGAGATTGATCCTGACGGAATCAAAATATTGCATCTCGCCGATTTCTCCCTTCGAAGTAAGCTCCTTGATTTTCTTGATCGCTCCGGTATATAAAAAGGTGTGATCCACCATCAGCACTTTCTGTTGACGTTGCGCGAGGTCGATGAGCTCACGCGCGTGTTCTGCCGAATCCGTCATCGGTTTTTCAAGCAGCACATGCTTGCCGCCCAGCAGCGCAGCTTTTGCCAGCGGGAAATGAGCGGAGACCGGCACGGCAAGAACAATCGCATCGATGTGAGGATCGCTGATCACCGCATCGAACGACGGCATTGTCGGAATTTGTGGATAAAGTTTTTGAGCGGTGGAACGTCTGCCGGCATTGGTCTCGACAATGCTTTTCACCGTACAGTGCTCAAGTTGTGAAAAATTCCTTACCAGGTTAGGGCCCCAATATCCGAATCCGACGACAGCAATATTGATCATGTCTTCCTCCTCGTTATTTCAATAAATTGCCAGGTAGGCCGTATCACCGATCACCACAATCTGTTCAGAGGCGAAATAGTCCCAATTCTTTCCCTGAAAGTGCTGCTTAAAAATTGTTGTAGGCATGTCGACAAGTTGGAAATTTCTATCAGAGACATACCTTAGTACTTGAGTAATGGACCATGGCACACGTAAAGCCCGCTTGTTGGTGCTGTGATGCGTATAGATATTCTCGTACGTCTCCGGGGTCGAAAGATCATGCGTATAGGCAATGTTCCTTACCACCGTGCCGAGTTTTTTCTCCTGCGCTTCGATTTCACCAACAACGGCTTTCGCGATTTCATGATCTACCTTGTTTACCAGAAGCTGATCTTTGGAAAGGCTATGGACCGAACCGGTCACAGAAAAAATCCAGAACAGCATGACGGCTAGAACAACATAATCCATTTTTTGAAAAGAATTTCGGAGATATAAGGTATAGACCAGGGCCATGACACCTAAAATCGAAGCAAGCGGCGCAACTGTTCTTGAATGCGGAAGAGTCGGTTGACCCGGAGGGGCAAAAAATTGAGGCAACATTACACATATTGCTAAAAAAAAGAGGACAATGATTGTTAACCAGAGAACCGATAAGCGCTTTTTTATGAAACAACATTGATAGGCGATTCCCCCTGAGAGGGTTATGACTAAAAGGAGGAGTAAATATGAAGGAAGCATATCATAGGTATGGAATATAATTTCTTTCAGCGCGTGTGCGACAACGGGAATGTTTCTGATCGCAGTGCTGACAAGATCTGTTGTCGCAATTCTTGACAAGGCCGTGTTCGAAAAAAAGAGGGGGTGGATGAAAACAGCATAAGCATAATTTACAAGCATTCCCAGCCCATAGATGCCTGACAGACGCACGACAGCCATGAAAAATTTTTTATTCACATGCTGGATTTTTCCGTATGCGAACACTAATCCCAGAGGAATAAAAAGCCCTGCGGCGAGTTGATATGTAAACAATGAGACCAGAAAGAGCACGAAGGCTCCGATATTGTGCTTTTTACTGTTTCCTGAGACACATACACGAATAGCCAGAACAACGAAGAGAGTCGATAATGCATACGAAAATGTCGCAACCGTAAACATAAAAAACTCTACGCTAAACAGCGTGAATATTATAAGAATGGGCGAAAGCACGGCTAATGCCTGAGTTTCGTAAGAATGCGATGGTTCGGGCAACGATAATCGTACCAGTGCAAGAATCACATAGCATGAACATGAAAGCAGGAAAATGCTCGAAACAGTCCAAAATTGTTGGTATTTGATAACATTCAGCCCCAAAATATTGTGCATTCCTGTAAAAAACAATCCCTGCACTAATCGGCTATCCTTTGAGAATATCTCTAAAGAATCAATTTTGTCAGTGTAATACCAGGCATAATCATCTGGCGTGAAATGTTTATGTAAAAAATTTATGTACAAAAAAAGCCCAAAAAGGAAAATTCCAGCAAAGATTGTCAAGTTATTTCGCAGGGCAAGACATTTCTTTCGAGAAGACGGGCAAACAAGCCATGCACACAGAGTCAACACAATCGTCGATCCCGAAACCCCAATAAATATCGATGTCATAGTTAGCACGCTATTACGAATCCCATACGGGAGATTTTTCGAAAAAGGAATGTGAAGTTCATATCTGGATCCATGATTCGGGTTTGAGATACATGGTGGTATATGTATCACTGGCCGCATCGCGAAACCACTGCCTGGGGGCAATAATGATTTTGTCCGAATATTCGGACAACCAGGCGCCCCACCAGCTAAACGAACTGTTCGCAATGATGAAGTGTTTGCAATGCCGCATGAGTCGCAAATCTTCCTGCGGTTCGGTATGATTATGCGCGACAAACGTCATTGGGCAATCACTCTGGATATTTTTACGGGTCCATTCGGCATCATCGGAAAATATGAAAAAATGTGGTTCGCGGACTTGCTGTGTGATGAGGCGCACCGCGGTCTGATAATACGCTAAAGAACAAACTCCGTGAAATTGATTGGTCGTCGAATTTGTGACGTAATCGCCCCTTCGGACATGTAAAGCCACTGATTGCGTCTCGGTGATATTTTGCAAGAAATCTTTATTGATCCCTTGCGGCTCGGTCTTCATCGTAAATTCTTTTCGTATGATTGGGGCAATTTCACTGAAATAGTGTTCGCTTTGCCAAAACCCCCGTAAATACACATGCCCTTGTGCGGAAAACACCGCAGGAACAAACGTGGGGACCGGTTTTTCGCTAATGACCATAGACCTCTGCTTGAGTCCTATTCTTTCAAAGAATGATACCTTTGATGCCCGGGCCACGAAGCGTTGGAGGTCGTGTTTTGAAATGATATTTTCCTGAATGTTGAAATGGTGAAGCCTATATGTCCGGAACGATTGCGTCGGGTACAACGACACATCAAGCTGTAATCGTGTTCTCAGCCGGTGGGCCAGATTGCGGCCTGCTGCATACTGGAACATCTGATTGCCTAACCCTCCCATTAATTTCACAATAACCATATTATGACGGTGTGCTCTTATGAAACTGACTGTTGAAAATGCCATGGTCATCGTTTCAGCAGCCAACCCGACAACGGATGAAAGAATGGAACGGATAAGGGCCTATCCGAATAACCCCTCCGGGGACGTGCTATAACAGGCATTCGGGGGTTATTCGGATAGGCTCTAAGCCGCGTGTTATCCGGTGAACTCTTTCATCCGTTGTCGTGATTATTGCCGAAACGATGACCAACACCTTCTTGATACTTGAGCGTTCTTCAGGAGTGTGCCGCAGTCGGGTTGCGTCGGTGCGCAGCACCGCCATGTTTAACCCGGTTGGGCCGGGTTGCAAAGGCTTCTTTGCGCGCCTAAAAATTCTTCCACAAACACACCACTACTGCCCTCCTTTTACCGGCAACACGAACCACTTGCTGACATTTTTGCCGCCGTAGTTCACGATGGCGGAGTATAGGTGTACGATCCACCCGCAGCTCGTATCCTGCGCGAACGTTGAACTCGACCAGTAGTACACGGACTGGACGTTGTCGAAGGGATGACCGGACGGTAAGGCCGGACTATTTAAACCATAATCGAGCAGGCTTTCGAACTCCCGTACATTCGGCAGACGCCAGTCACCGGCAGTCGAACCATCGGTCAGATCGCAAAAGCCATTACTTAATGAATTGGCCGCCGTGAGCGCATTGAGCCAGTAACGACGGTTTTCCCCGGCGACATCATCGCTGAAAAACACCGTACAATTCGCATTCTTCAGCCAAATCAAACCGGTCAGGTTGTCCGTCACCGTTCCGTTGAGGTTATCGGTAAAACGCGGACTCGGCCAGGCCTGACCGAGTTGCAGATAGCCATCATCGCGAAGATCATACGAGGTCGTCTGGCCGGTTTTAGGAACCGGGGCCGGCGCACAATCGCATTGTGCGGCCGCTAACAGTATTCCGGCGAACACGATGAGACTCAACA
>JAFGTH010000066.1 GCA_016934225.1 Lentisphaerota bacterium
GCGCCCTACAATAACTTTAAAAACCAACCCTTTACAGTAAAGGTAAACGATGTGCAGCGCAAACAAGGGGAAAAGAACCTGCAGGTTGAGATTCTTGAAGTCTTGAAACGTCTCCCAATGGGTATGAATGTACCACCCCCCGGCAATAACAACCAAACAGAGAATTCCGTAAGAAAGGTACTGTTTCACTAATCCATAATCTCCCGGAAATTGTTAAAGGTGACTTTTTGAATCTGCCCTTGATCATAGTTGATAAAAACATAAACCGGTCGTCCAATCAGCGTGACATAGTCACAAGCTACTGTGGCAGATTGGTTAACATGAATCCGGCATTCGACCACAGTATCATTATCCAGATAAAAGTTGATTTCGCTGTCTTCATACTGATCCATTAAGTTAATTTCGCGCCTCATTACAGGACGCTTGGACAAAATAACCCTTCCATGATCTGCTGCTATATCTAATATGTATGCAGGCCGATGTTCCTCGGCATCCATGACTCGCATACGATAAATAGCCGTATAGTAGCCTGCCGGCAATTGCATGTATCGGCCAAAAAACATGAATCCGGGCGGATTTTTGTGTTTATTCACTATGAGCGCCTGTCCGTTTTGGGCCAGGGGATCATCACACCTTCCCCCTGTATGATGGTGAAATAATTCACCCTCCATTCGCCAACGAAAACCTTCCCAATCGGGTGTGACCTGCAACAAATCGCTTTGAGCGTAACCCCACAACTCGATTTCTCCAATTTCTACAGGCAGGATCTCATCCCCCTCAACGAATACCCGAACGTGCCTGGTAAAAACATTCAAATCCCGTAGGCTCAGGCTATACGCACCCTTCTCAGTCAAGCTGAAGCTCAAGCTTTTGACAAGTTGCCATGTCCACCCATCGATACTTGAGAACACACTGATTCGACGCAGACTGTTCTCTTCCGGATCCAAATAGGCATACAATTCAACATGATCCATAAATTGCGGCCATCCAAGGTCAAAGAGAATATCCGCATCCCCCCCGAAGTAGCCATTGTCCTTTCCCATAACCACGCCATCGGTCAATGTGTTATCATAAGGAAAGCCGCTCAATGTCGTTCGAACATTAAACTGGTTATTGTTGGTATAGCGCACCTTTTGAAGCGCCATGGTATGCGTCAATGCATGGACAAGCTCTTCGGTGCGAGGTTCTGACACAACATCCATGTAGGCCGCCGCTCGCTGAAAGGCGAGAAAAGCATCCTGACCGCGGTTATCCTGGACTGCTTGCTCTGCGTCTTGAAGAAACGGACGAGCTATTTGAGCCGCATAACTTCTCAATTCTGTAAGATTGTTGCGGAAGCCCTCGTTTCGGGGACTGACCCTGCAATGCTCTGCGAAAACCTGCAGTTTTCCAATAATATTTTCTTTTTCCGTTAACGCTTTCCTCTGAAAATCCTCGGCGGTTTTTTCATACTCACTCCGATCACGCCAATACACTACCGAGGTTATGCCATTGGTCTTGAATTTCGACATCTCATACCCGAGAAATGGCTGCGGATGGTTGTAAAGAAATGCCCATTCAGGGTAGGCCCCAAGCGTATATGCGGATGTGAGCAACAGCAAATCACAATCAAATTTTTCATAATGCAGTCGATCCAACATATGAAGCGTCAATGGTGTAATAATAATGCATCGGCTATCGTTTTCGCCGTAGACATCCGGCAACCATGGCCCATCCGCAAGCAACGTAACATTCTCAGGAAATCGCGCACTGAACCATTCTCCCCATTTTTTATAAGGAACTACACTCCTTTCCTCGCGGAGTTTCTTTGTGAGGCATGGCACGCTCAGGATGCGATGCCCTACGCCAATCGGAAGAAGAAGAAGAAGAACGACAGCCACAACCAGGATGCGATTTTTCACAGACGGGAGAAATCGCCCAATCTTGCCAGCTCCCCAAAGAATGGCGGCAGACGCAGATATCAGGACAAACGGCATCATGGGATAGAAGTATCGGGGGGTATACAAAAACACAACGGTAACTCCAATTTGTGCACCCAGGCACAGAACCAACATCCATTTGAGGATAAAGAACCTCCTGTTCTTGAGGGGAACAAAGAGCCCCGCAATACCGAGCAACGTCAAAATTGTGCTACCCGTAAGATCATGGATGAAACTCCCTTTTATGCCCTGGAAATTGGCAACCACCTTCTCTATAAACAGACGCCTGACAAGCGGATCAAAGAAGATCAAACGCAGGGGATCTGGTGGAAATTCAAGAATCTTGCTAGCCGTGTATCCTGGGTATACTCCGCTATGACAGAGCAAAGGTGCCGTTTGTGGCGCAGACACTGGCAGAGAATACAGGGCTTGTTGCCCCAAAATATAGGCATTGAAAAAATAAGGAATCTTAGCCATTACGGCAACCACAACCAATACAATGGAAAACCGCATCCATCCACGCTTGGGCTCCTGAAGCCAAACATAAGCCAGCAGCGGAACGGCATAGAAAGGTCCAACTGGTCGAGTCAGCCCAGCCAACCCGAACAGCATTCCCGCAAAGGCATAGTGATACCACCGCGACGATTTCAGTAACGTAAAATAGGTCATGACCAACAGAAAGGCAAAAGGCGGATCAGTGCCCCCGTATAAAGACAGGAGTAAAGGATACGTGCCGAATATATACAGAACACTGGCAACAACAGCTGTCTTTTCGTCGTAAAGCCTTCTGGCCAGAAGAAATACGGCCACGGCCGTCAACACATAAAACAAACTTGAAACGAACACACACGCGCTTACCCAATGTGTAAATACAAGCTTGGCCGCACAAATCATCAAAGGAGAAAGCAAAACACGATCAGGCCTTACATGCGTATGATCCAGCCAAGCCTCGCCTGTGGAGAGCGTA
>JAFGTH010000067.1 GCA_016934225.1 Lentisphaerota bacterium
ATGTAGCCGGTATTATCAGGGACAGGATGGGTGACATCGTCGCCCGGCATTGTTGTTGCGGCGAGGATTGTGATGGAACCAGCAGTGTCAAAATCAACCGCTTTTTCATAACGGGCGGCCAATTGGCTGTAAAGGTCGCCGGGATATCCTCGGTTAGACGGAATCTGTTCCATTGTGATGGCTATTTCCTTCAATGCGTCGGCAAAGTTTGTCATATCCGTCAGCAGCACCAGCACACGTTTTCCTGCGAGCGCGAATTGTTCGGCTACGGCAAGGCTGATATCCGGAACGAGCAGACATTCCACCACTGGATCGGCGGCGGTGTGGACGTACATTACGGCGCGAGACAGTGCTCCGTTTTCTTCCAGCGTATCTCTGAAGAAGAGGTAGTCGTCATGTTTGAGTCCCATACCGCCAAGGATAATTATGTCTACTTCGGCTTGGAGCGCTATTCTGGCAAGCAATTGGTTATATGGTTCGCCCGCTCTGGCAAATATGGGCAGTTTTTGTGATTCGACCAGTGTATTAAAGATATCAATCATTGGTATTCCGGTTCTGACCATGTTCTTTGGAACTATGCGTTTAGCGGGATTGACGGACGGCCCGCCGATGGCGATCATATTGTCGGAAAGTGCGGGGCCTTTGTCCCTGGGCTTGCCGCCGCCGGTGAATACACGTCCGAGCAGCGCGTCGGAGAAGGGAACTTTCATTGCTTCGCCGAGAAAGCGTATACGGGCGTCGGTGGCGACACCGCGTGCGCCGGCAAATACCTGTAGCGATACCTCGTTGTTCTTAAGACGGATAACCTGAGCGAGGGAGGAACCAGTACGGGATGTTACTTCCGCGAGTTCATGGTATCGAATGCCTTCGGCGCGGACGTTAATAACGCTTCCGGCGATGTTCTCAACGAGATGATAGACTTTATGCATTATCGGCAACCTCCATTGCCATTTTTTCCAGTTCCGTCTGAACTTGTTTGAAACGGTCTGTGTTCATTTCGATCATATTCCAATCGCGCGTTTTCTGTGTCAACTGATGGAAGAATTTCCTGGCATTGGCCATGTCGTCGAACTTCATCGGGGTGGTTAATATTTTTGATAATACCGAAAAGACTCTCTTTTGACGTTCCGCGGAAGTAGCGGCGTCAACTTTGTGAAAAGCGTCTTGTTGAAGATAAGTGGCGTCAAGGTACTCGGCTTTGAGGTAAATAACGAAGTCTTCGATGGATGTTCCTTCTTCACCCACCACTTTCATCATTTGACTGATTTCGTTACCGGTCTTCAGTATGGCGCGTGCCTTTTCCACATCGTGACCAGGCACAACACTTGGGTATTTGCTCCAGCTATCCAGCGGATCTATTGCCGGATATCGTCGTGCATCAGAACGTTCCCGCGACAAGCCGTGAAAGGCTCCTACGACCTTTAATGTTGCTTGTGTAACTGGTTCATCAAAATTGCCGCCTGCGGGGCTGACAGTGCCGCCGATGGTTATTGATCCCAAACGCCCGTCTTTGAGCCTGACGATTCCGCCGCGTTCGTAGAAGGCGGCTATAACGGATTCAAGGTATGCCGGGAACGCTTCTTCACCAGGGATTTCTTCCAGTCGTCCTGATGTTTCACGCAAAGCTTGTGCCCATCGAGACGTGGAGTCTGCCAAGAGCAGAACATTCAAGCCCATTTGCCGGTAATAGCCGGCAATTGTAACGGCGGTATATACTGATGCCTCTCTAGCGGCGACGGGCATTGAACTTGTGTTGCAGATGATCACAGTCCTGTCCATGAGGCTTTTGCCTGTTTTAGGATCCAGGAGTTTGGGGAATTCCCGCAATGTTTCCACAACTTCGCCTGCGCGTTCGCCGCAAGCTGCAATAACCACTATGTCGGTATCGGCATATCTGCTTGTTATTTGTTGCAGAACGGTTTTGCCCGCTCCAAACGGGCCTGGGATGCAATAGGTTCCGCCTCTTGCGACAGGAAAGAACGTATCTATGATACGGATTTGAGTGACGAGCGGTTTGTCAGGGCGTAGTCGTTCTTTGTATGCTTTAATCGGCAGTTTTACCGGCCAGCGTTGAAGCATGGTAACATCGTGTATGTTGCCTTGTTCGTCTTTCAGTCGCGCAATGACATCGTCCACTTTGTATACACCGCTCGGTGATATATCTTCCACGGTGTACTTGCTCAGAAATGAGAATGGAACCATGATATTATGCTCGAATATACCTTCTGGGACAGACCCCAATGTTTCGCCGCAGGTAACGGTGATGCCCTTTTCAACTTTTGGCGTGAAATCCCATTCTTTGTCACGCGGCAGAGCGTTCAGGTATATGCCTCGCTGGAGAAAGAATCCGCACTGCTCAGCCAGCTGGGGCAGGGGGTTCTGTAACCCGTCGTAGATTTGGGTCAGCAGCCCCGGGCCAAGTTCGGCGGTGAGAAGATCGCCCGTAAATTCCACGACATCTCCGACCTTTAAGTCGGTTGTGTCTTCAAAGACTTGTAGATCTGCAACCGCGCCTCTTACTCTGACGATTTCGCACATAAGCCCGATATCACTGAGTTTGGCGAAACCAACTTCGTTTTGACTGACGGCGCCTTCAAACTCGACGGTAATCATGTTGCCGTTGACGCCGACTATCTTGCCGCTGTTATCGGTCATTTTGTCTCCTCGGCTTTGGCATCGTGAGGTTTCTGGTTCACAATGGCGTCGGCTGCTTCAGCGCCTTTTTTTTCCTCCATGGCGGCCCATCGTTCCGCAATCTTCAGTTTGAGTGAGTAGGCGAGCAGAGCGCGTGTGGCGAACGGATTACTGCCGGCCAGTTCGTCAAGCAGATTCCACCGGTGTCTATCCAACGCTATTTCTCGGTCAATGGGATTTTCTTTGGCTATGGCGTCGAGTGCGGCTTTTTCCACGGCGGTATGGAACGAGCGTTGTTCTCGGATATGTACTGAAGGATCCGACCCTTTTTGTTCGGCGCGAATTCGGACAAGTGCGTTACGCAGTTGTGTTTCAGCGTTGCTCCATTGGCAGACAAAACTGTTGTTGGAACGATACGGGAGATCTCCGTCCAGAGTTTGAAGCGCTGCCATGTCGGTGTTGGAAAGATGATCCCTGCATTCGCCAAGGAATCTGTTTACAGAGATAACAGGGGGAGTATTCATCGAAAGGATCGGCAAACTGGCTGCAAAATAGTAATAGTTCATCGGTTGTCAATTTTCATGTTATCGTGCCGCAGATATGAATCCCAAGAAGACTCCCTTTTAATCTGCTAGGCGCTCAAGTCTGTCAACCGGTTCCTGACAATTTCCGCAACATGCGGACGCAGAAGTTGGCACAGAGCGTCTGTGATCGCCTTATCGGAGAAATCGTGTTCGATATTGTTGTCGGTCAGAACGACGGAGAAACCTGCCACAACGTCGGAACTGTCCTTGACAGTAATGCCGGAGCTTATCTTTTTGGCGAAGCGAGACATGAAGAAGTCTGTTATCTCTTTTTTTTGTTGTTCATTCACGAATATATCAATATGTCCGTTCTGTGACGACCCATCACAGTAGGATTCGACAACTTTCACGAGCATTGTCTTGAGTGTATCTACGGTAAGAGCTTGTGTTGTTTCCCTGCCAACCATGTCTTTTAGAGTAGCTTTAATAGCCTCGCCGACCGACAAGATAACGTCGCGCGCGGCCTGTTGCACCGATGTGCGCGCTCTTTTGTCGAATTCTTTGCCGTCCTGTTCGGCTTTCTCGATTATCTGTTG
>JAFGTH010000068.1 GCA_016934225.1 Lentisphaerota bacterium
CTGGTTTTGCGGATGAAGCTGCGCCTGGAATTGACGGCCAGATCAAGGCAACCAAGGAATTGGGTTGGAAGTTTATCGAATCTCGAAATATAGACGGAAAGAATATTCATGACTTATCCGACTCTGAATTTGATGTGGTCTGCGGCAAATTGCAGGATGCCGGGATTCGGATAAACTGTTTCGGTTCGGCGATTGCGAACTGGGGCAAGAGCATTACGGATCCGTTTGATTCGTCTCTGGCCGAAATGGAGCGAGCGATACCGCGGATGAAAAAGCTCGGCACAAAATTAATTCGTATTATGAGTTTTGCGGTTCTCAAAGATCGCGGCCCTGACGACCAGATGCAGGAAGAACGATTCCGGAGGGTGCGCGAATTGCAGAAGCGGTTCAGCGATGAAGGGCTTGTGCCTGTTCATGAAAATTGCATGAACTACGGCGGAATGGGTTGGCATTATACGATGCGTCTATTGGAGAATGTGCCGGGATTAAAACTGGTTTTTGATACCGGTAATCCGATCGGTTCTGACGACATGTATAAAGATCCGCCGCGTCCAAAGCAATCATCATGGGAGTTCTATTCGCATGTGAAAGATCATATCGCATACGTTCATATCAAGGACGGCATATGGCATGAAGACACCGGCAAGGCGGAATACACATTTCCCGGTGAAGGGCAAGGTGATGTGCGTCGTATCATGCGCGATTTAATTGCGAACGGATATGACGGCGGGATATCAATAGAGCCTCATATGGCGGTTCAGGCGCATGACAAATCAATCAAGGCCGAAGCGGACGTTCGGTACGACAACTATGTTGAGTATGGTCGCCGGATGTCGAAAATAATCGAAGAAGCAAAGCGGAAGTAACAGCACTCAATGGCCGACATTGCTACTCCCATGATGAGGCAGTATCGCCGCATCAAGGGCGAGATATCGTCTGAAATCATACTTTTCTTCAGGCTCGGCGATTTCTATGAGATGTTCTATGAAGACGCCAGAACGGCTGCGCCGATTCTCAATATTGCTCTGACAGAGCGAAACAAAGTTCCGATGTGCGGCGTTCCTTTCCATTCGGCGGATAATTACATTGCGAAATTGGTGCGCTCTGGACGCAAGGTGGCTATATGCGAGCAGGTGGAGGACGCTGACGATGCCAGGGGCATTGTGCGCAGAGAAGTCACCCGGGTTATTACTCCCGGCACTGTGACCGAGGACAACATTCTTGAATCGGCGCGGCACAACTTCTTAGCTGGAATTTCGCATGCGGGCAATGTGTTTGGGCTGGCATTGCTTGACCTTTCCACAGGTCTCTTTCAAGGTCAGGAGATTAAGACTCTGGACGGGCTTAAAGGAGATTTAATCCGTTTTTCACCAAGCGAATGTATAATACCGGAAGTCGAAGCGGAAAATATGGCATTGCGCGGCGCCGTTGAAGATGCAATAGGCGGCAACGTCAGTGTATGCGATGATTGGCCGTTCGAGTATGAAACGGCGCGCGACAATCTGATAAGGCATTTTGGAGTGCATTCCCTGGAAGGATTTGGAGGGGAAGGCAAAATTGCGCTGGTGTCGGCTGCCGGCGGAATTCTTCACTACGTTCGCGAGGAACTGCGGCGTCATGTCGCGCATATCAAATCTTTTCGTGTCAGAAACACAAGCGATTTTCTGGTTCTCGATGAGTCAACTTGCGCAAACCTGGATCTTGTGCCGCGACGAGGCAGGGATGAAAGCGCAAGTCTGTTGAAAGTGCTGGATGTTACCAGTACCGCTATGGGAGGGCGTGAGCTTCGCGAGTGGATTCTGCAACCGTTGTCCGACTTGTCCGGGATCCGCCGCCGCCAGGAAGCGGTTGAAACTTTCTGTAAAAATCGTTCGTTATTGCTTGATTTACGCAACACGCTTGGAGACGTGCGCGATTTGGAGCGCCTTATTGCGCGAATAGGCTCCGGTAGCGGCAACGCGCGAGACGTTGTTGCAGTGGGAGTATCGTTGGCGTGTCTGCCGACAATCAGGGCTGTTGTTGATTCGGTCAAGGCCGGGCGAATAACGGAATTAGCCGAGGCGATTGTTCCTTTGCCGGAACTTGTTGGCCTGATTGAACGATCAATTGTTGACGAACCGCCTATTACATTAAAGGAAGGCGGCATCATCAAACCCGGTTATAGCGCTCAATTGGATGAGCTTGGCAATGCGGCGACTGAAGGCAGACAATGGCTGGCGGAATATCAGACGCGCGAACAGATACGTACGGGGATCAAAAACATCAAGGTCAGGCACAACAAGGTGTTCGGCTACTATATAGAAGTATCGAAAGGTCAATTGGCTAATGTGCCTTCGGATTATATTCGCAAGCAGACGCTCGTGAACGCCGAACGTTTTATCACGCCGGAATTAAAAGAATATGAGAACAGGATAACGGGCGCGCAGGAAAAAGCCGTGGCGCTTGAGTACGAGTTGTTTTCCGAAATTAGAGACAGGGTCACAAGCGAAACGCAACGCATACAGGCCGCCGCTGCCGCCATTGCGGAACTGGATGTGCTGGCTTCTCTCGCCGATCGTGCCGCCGTGTTGCGATATGTCAAGCCGGGCATTACCGACTCCGATCACATTCACATCAAAGGCGGCCGTCATCCTGTAATAGAAGAAATTCCAGACGCTGAACGATTTGTTCCGAACGACACATTGCTTGATTGCGATGAAAATCAACTCATAATCATCACAGGCCCCAATATGGCCGGAAAATCCACATACATACGCCAGGTAGCTTTAATCGTTATCATGGCGCAAATGGGATCATTTGTCCCTGCCGACTCGGCAGAGGTGGGCATTGTTGATCGTGTGTTTACGCGTGTTGGCGCGAGCGACGATTTGGCGCGCGGACGCAGCACGTTTATGGTCGAAATGCAGGAAACCGCAAACATACTCAACAACGCCACCTCGCGCAGTCTTATTGTCCTGGACGAAATCGGCAGGGGCACCAGCACGTTCGACGGCATCAGCATTGCGTGGGCGGTGGCCGAATATCTTCACAACAATCCGGCGGCAAAGGCCAAAACACTATTTGCCACGCACTATCATGAATTGACGGATTTATCCATTACAATGCGCGGCGTCAAAAATTACAATGTATTAGTTCGGGAACAGAACGATAAGGTGGCATTTCTGCGCAAGATTGTGCCCGGCGGCTCCGACAAGAGTTACGGCATTCAGGTGGCTCGATTGGCGGGAATGCCGGACGATGTGGTTGCCAGGGCAAAAGAAATTTTGTCCAACCTGGAAGAAGGCGAGTTGGGCGAGTCAGGCCAGCCGAAAATTGCAAGGAGACGGGCAAGCAAGGGCAAGCCTGATTCTTCACAGATGAACCTGTTTGATTTGTGAGCGCCGGGCAAAATACTGCCGGTTCTCAATGCTGGCGCTGTGGCCATGGTTTTGTTCCCGTGAGTGTAAATATGATCGGAAAGCATAAGCTTCTAATATGCGTTGTTTCATTGTTCGGCATGTCGGCATTTGCCACTACGTTGATCGTCACGAAAGATGGAGCAGGTATCGTAGCAACGGAAGCTGGCAAAGTCGGCGACAAGATAATCTACATTGATCGTCAGACCGGCAATGAAGAAGCGATAGACATCAACAAGGTTGACGGTGTTGTGCCGAGTGTCGAAAGAGGCAAACAATACGAACCGGATCGCATTCAGAAATACATTGATAGAATCAAGAAGCTGCAGAAGAAGCACTACCGATTAACCAGGCAACTGAACGAGCAATTGCAGCAATGGGAAGCGCTCCAACGGCCGTCGCCCGAGTTGGAATCGGCGATTGTTGAAACTGTGGAACTGTTTGCCGCCGGCAACAGGGGAACTGACGAGTACAAAAAAGCCTGTCTTGCCCTGGAAATGCTCAAGTACAAGGATTTACGGGGCGATTATACTCAAAAGATTGATCGGTTTATAGAAACCATGAAGAGCGAATATCTATCCGTCAATATGAAGCGGCTGGAGGTCATGACAGGCGATGCTCAAACCGATATAAACGTGTTCGTGAAGGCAAGGACATTAGGCGAAGAAATGTTACGAATAGCGGCGCATGATAACGAAAAAATGAAGATTGATCGTTTGCTGGCGGCTGCGCGCAAGCGCACGTTTGACACCAACGCTCAACTTGCGCGCACATCCTTCGCCCGGGAAAAGTCTATTGATTCGTATCTTGGCAGCGCGAGGATTCTGCATCTTCTTAAGCAGGAAGTGGCCGGCACCGACGTTGCGAGGAGGGAAATAGACAAAAGCATGGCCGCGATTATCGGGCAAATCAGCGTTATAGAACCGACGTATGACTTTACTTATGAAGGTTTTCCAATTAGTCCCGGCGATACAACGTTGTTGCGGATGACGCGTCAGTATGCTTCTGTCGTAACGTTTGCCACAGTGCCGGTAGAGACGGAATGTTTTATGTTTCCCATACAGAAACCGAAGCATATTCGGTTTGGTCTGGCGTTTCGTATGCCTGTGCGCTTGCTGTTCAGAATGGCGCAACCTGCCGACAGGGAATATGCAATGGTGGTCATGTTGAGAGAACAAACAGGAATGCATACGCACACGATAATGATAAACGCATTTCAAATAAAACGGGGCCGCTCCGATATTACAGTCAACGAAGATTTCTCAGATTTGGACTCTGGATTTGTGCCTGTGCGCGAATTGGAAGGGGGCGTTTATTATTT
Organism: Lentisphaerota bacterium; assembly: GCA_016934225.1. Classification (GTDB taxonomy): domain Bacteria; phylum Verrucomicrobiota; class Kiritimatiellia; order UBA8416; family JAFGTH01; genus JAFGTH01. Next base: position 4,717 of record JAFGTH010000068.1, read on the forward strand.
CATTTACCTTGCCTGCCGGGTTAAAGCCGAAGGTTCTGACATCGGTGATCAGTGGCAGGCAATCAGCGCAACGTGCGCCTGGCCGACGGTCTATCGGTAAATTGGTCGGCTAAACGCCTAATTGATATCTGACAAATCGCCTGATCGAGAGAGTATCGCCCAGTTGCTTGCTTTTTTCCGAGAGAAGCGCCGCGATTGATTGTTTGGGTTCTTTTACGAAACCTTGATCAACTAGACAAACTTCCGCAAAAAATTTCTTGATTTTTCCGTCCACAATTTTCTGAACAATCTGCGGCGGTTTGTTGCCGTCCACCTGTTTGGCATAAATATCCCTTTCAGCCGTAATTTTCGTTTCGGGAACATCGGTGGAAGTCAGATAACCCGGATTAGCGGCCGCCACATGAAGCGTCAGATCCTTAAGCAATTCTTTGAATTGTTCTGTTTTAGTTGTTTCCGGTTTTTCGCATCCCAGTTCGACCAGGACTCCGACTTTGCCGCCCATATGAATATAAGAAGCAACCTTGCCGACGTCCTTGAGCACAAAGCGGACATTACGTCTGGCGACAATATTTTCTCCGATTTCGGCTATTTTTCGTGTTAACTCATCCTGAACCTCATCAGCCAGATTACCATCGGTTGCGCAGGCTCTTGCTGCCAATTCTCTGACGAATGCCTGAAAAATCTGATTTCGTGTAACGAAATCGGTCTCACAGTTAATTTCGACGAGCGAAGTAATTTTGTCGTCTTCTGTGGTTGCCGATGCAATGATGCCTTGGTTGGCTGTGCGCGCGGCTTTCTTTGCCGCGACGGCCATACCGCGTTCGCGCAGGAGAATTATTGCCTTGTCCATATCACCGTCAGCTTCGACGAGTGCTTTCTTGCATTCCATCATACTGACGTTGGTTGCGATGCGTAATTCTTTAACGAGGGTTGCAGTAATCTCAGCCATCTATCTCTCCCAGTATTAGCAGGTTATCATTATCCGGCCGGTTCGACGGCCGGTTCTTTTGGCTCATTAGCCGGTTCCTGGCTTTCTTTTTTCGCTTCCTTCGCGCTTGTACGGGTTACATTTGTTGCAGTCTTTTTTGATGCGCTGTCAGACTTGGGAGTCCGTTTTCTTACAGGCTTTTTTTCTTTGATTTCTTTATTGTCTTCCAAGTGAGCCTTTTCCTGAGCAGCCTTTTTTGCTTCGGCTTCCTGTTCGGCCCTAGCTTTTCTCTTTGCTTCGTCTTCCGCCTTTTTCTTCTTTGCAATTTCGGCAAGTTTCTTGTCGTATTCCGACCTGGCGGCGTTGATGGTGTTAGCCGCTGTTTGAGCTATGAGCTTGATGGCGCGAATTGCGTCGTCATTTCCGGGAATGGGAAAATCAATCGGGTCAGGATTGCAATTGGTATCCACGATCGCAATAACCGGTATGTTAAGTCTGTTGGCTTCGGAGACCGCGATTGCTTCGCGCATGATATCAACGACTATCAGAGCCCCGGGTTGTGTGTTCATTTCAACGATGCCGCCGAGATTGCGCGTCAGTTTTTCCAGTTCGCGTCGGAGACGGGATGCTTCCTGCTTGTGAGAAGTAAAAGCGTCGCTTTTCTGCAGTTCTTCTATTTCCTTCATGCGCCGGATTCTTCGGCGAACGGTCTCGGAATTTGTGAGAGTTCCTCCGAGCCAGCGGTTGGTGACATAGGGCTGTCCGCAGCTTTTTGCGGCGTCGCTTATGACCTGTTGCGCCTGCTTCTTTGTGCCCACGAAAAGAACGCTCTTCCCTTGGGCCACGACCTCGCCGATAAACTGCATGGCATTTCTCAGCATGACCAGACTCTTGGCCAAGTCTATGATATGGATCCCATTGCGCTTATCAAAGATATAGCGCTTCATTTTCGGGTTCCAACGTTTGGTTTGATGACCGAAATGGAGACCGGCTTCAAGCAGATCTCTTACGCCGATGTCCTGATGGACTTCACCTGTAGCTGCCACGATATTCTCCTTGTTTGCCACTTGATCCGGCGCGCAACAATGCATGCCGGATGCCTGGAATCCGCTTTGGTCTCTCATGTGGCGCGAGAGACACTCGCTTCCGTCCCGCAAACGCACTCGAGGCCGTTGCCGTGAGTTTTTGCGGGACTGATAAAAGTGGAGAGCATATCAGAGATTAAACACAAGACAAGAAGAAAAACCGAAAGAAATGAGAGAAAATTGAGACATAAAAGTTAAAATACGGAACGCAACCGCTACCGCACAATTATCACAATCCCGCGTGGAATCGGCTGAAACTCGTGACTGCCGATATCAACCGCAAAGCCCTTCTTGCGCGGATTTCCATAATAATCAGTTTCCCATGGCGATGTCGCGGTGCCTTTGTCCACACAGCCCGAACTCTCCTCTATTTGAAAATCGCCGTTTGCCATATCAACAAATTTCGGATCCACACTGATATTGTTGGAGAAATATCCCGCCGGCAGGGAATTGGCCTCCATTTCCGCAATAC
>JAFGTH010000069.1 GCA_016934225.1 Lentisphaerota bacterium
ATGTTCGGCTGGTTCTATATTAAGCGTTGAAAGATCGGCAAAAAACGCGTCTTTATATTTTCGCGTGTAGGCATCCAGCGAAACACCTGCTGTACGCGCGCCTCTGATCGTTTTATCATCCACATCGGTGAGGTTCATAACCTGTGTTACTTGATATCCGCAATATTTAAGATAACGACGCAATAGGTCTTCAAATATATATGCCCTGTAATTTCCTATGTGAGCATAATTGTAAACAGTGGGCCCGCATGTGTACATTCTGACGTTGTTGTCAACAATGGGCGCAAATTCCTCAATCCTTCTCGAAAGTGTGTTGTAGATTTTCATATCGTCTGCTCTACCGTGACTGTCGCCAGCGCGGCTATTCCTTCTCTCCGCCCAAACGCGCCCATTCCCTCAACCGTGGTGGCTTTGACAGAAACTCGGTCAGGCGAAAGGTTTAGCGATCGCGCTATATTCTCACGCATAGCGACAACGTGCGGAGACAATTGCGGCGCTTCCGCAATCACAGTTGAATCAACATTCACAATTCTTGCCCTTTTGGCGGCCACTCGATCACGGACTTCAGCCAACAAATCCAAGCTGTCGGCATCCTTCCATGTGGAATCATTATCGGGGAAATGCATTCCTATGTCTCCATCCGCTACGGCGCCAAGCGCAGCATCTATCACCGCATGGCACAGCACATCGGCGTCTGAATGGCCATCCAACCCAAATTCGTGCTTAATCACAACGCCCCCTAAAATCAATTTTCTTCCTTCCACAAGGCGGTGTGCGTCAAAACCAATGCCTGTTCGTACAATGCTCATAATTTCACACAATATCGCAGGGCTCTCACGCCCACAACCATTTTTCAATCGGTCGAGGCCCGATTGGACCGATTTCTCAACGTCAAACCATAATTGACAACGTCCTCAATATTGCCTATTATTCCAAATAAGATGGCTGCGAAAAAGACCAATCGTAAGACCGTTCGAATAAAGAGTCTGAAATCCCGACGGTGCAATAGCACTACTCACGAGACACAGAAATTTTCACGTACAATGATGCTGTCCCATGAGTCCGTTTTCACTGACTTTACCACGGCCAATGCCGCTCACCTCGATATCTTCTGTCCCGGACAAAGCTCATATACTCATGTGCTTGACGGAGAGATAGTCTCTATTGGGCGCAGCGAAGAATGCACACTGGAAATACCATTGTCAAATGTATCGTACGAACACGCCCAAATCGCTCGAAAAAAAGAAGAATACATTATCGAGGATCTCAACAGCACTAACGGGACTTTTGTCAACAACGTGCGTGTCAGCCGATGCATCTTGCACAACCATGATCACATACGAATCGGCGCCGCTACCATTGAGTTCATACAAAACAGGACGCGCAGCAAAGCATGACCGAGCTCGCTTCCTCAAAAATGTATGTAACCTTTTGGGGAACACGCGGATCAATACCGACTCCGGGAACAAGCACGGAAAAATACGGCGGCAACACGCCCTGTATTTGCATAACTCATAACGAGACCGTCATAATACTCGACGCCGGCACTGGGATACGAAACCTTGGGCTTGAAATGGTTGAATCCGATCAGAAACCGAAGCAGTTGCATCTGTTCCTCAGCCACACACATTGGGATCATATACAAGGATTGCCCTTTTTCCTGCCGGCCTATTCAGAAGGCACACACATCGCAATCTACGGAAGTTCAAAGAAAGGCAATTTCCTGGCTGGAATCTTACAACGCCAAATGGATATGAATTATTTCCCTGTTGAAATGACCGCGTTCAAGGCAGATATAACCATTAATGAGATATCCGATAGAGCTATACAGATAGGCGATGTGAAAGTTGATTGGCAGGAGCAGATACGCCATACCGGAGGATCTGTTCGTTACAAGCTGACTGTTGGCGATAAAAAGGTTGTCTACGCCACTGATATAGAACTGGACAGTATTTTTACCGGCAAACCAGGAAAAAACGACAAGGTCCTCGCCAAAGAGTACGAAACTTTCATCAAAGACGCAGACCTTCTAATAGCAGACGGCCAATACACAGGTGAAGAGTATCCATCAAAAGCAAACTGGGGGCACTCTTCCATACCAGTTGTCAGCGAGATTGCATATAAACAGAATATCAAGCAACTGGCGGTTTTCCATCACGACCCTCTTCATTCGGACAACATGCTCGATCAGCTTTCAGCAGCTTATGGCGCCAAATACCACTCAATGACGCCGCCAATGGAAATATTCTGGGCTCGCGAAGGCTTAACGCTGGCTATATGAATTTCTCATCCATGTCTATACGGGCATTCAAAACATCGTATGCGTTAGCCGTGCGAAGAAAAACAAAACCATCGGCAAGAGTCTTTGTTTTATGAATCTCCTGCAGATCGCTTTACTGTTACAACACATCGGGTTAGCGCTGCTCCCACGGAAAAACCTTATATTGCGATAATCCCAATTCGTCTCGCATCGCTTTCATATCGGCAACAATAGCGCCTGGAAGCGGTATGCCGTTTTTGCTCCGTTCCTCAAGCGCAATACCTTCTTTTTCGCCGGCCGTGTATATCCTGTCGCGGCCCGGCGCCTTGGCAGACACTCTCAGCTCACGCAGGACATGTCCAACATTGCCCTTGAATTTTTCAAGATCAATAAATGCCTGCACATCAATAGCCATAAAAAAATGGCCCAGTTCAATCGGAGTTGGTTTCCCTTCCTTGACACCGGATAACTGTTTCATGCTGTTTCCGTTCTGCAACGCCGACGACAAAAGTTCTACCGTAGTTGCATAACCGTAACCTTTGTGCCCTCCAGTCTCATCGCCCAGTCCGCCAAGCGGTACAAGTGCGGCTTTGCCCGACTTCAGATCGGCCAAAATCCGGCTCGTATCCGTTCTGGTTTTTCCACTTCTGTCAATCACCAAGCCTGCCGGGGTGTCCTTTCCCATGCGCTCATAAAGCTCAATCTTGCCTCGTTGGCAAACCGATGTTGCGCAATCAATCATGAAGGGAAATTTCTCATCGCTCGGCATTGCAAAAGTAAGCGGGTTTGTACCAAGCATGTTTTCCACTCCAAAAGTAGGCGCTATTGACGGCCTGGCATTTGTACTGATCTGACCAATCATTCCGGCTTCCGCGGCCATCAAGGCATAGTATCCGGCAATGCCGAAATGAGTTGAATTCCGCGCAACAACACAACCAACACCATGTTCACGCGCTTTTTCTATGGCCATCTGCATGCAACGCTTGGCGACAACATGCCCCATCCCATTATGGCCGTCCACAACAGCCGTAGCCTTGCTGTCACGCACAATTTCAAAATGCGTAACCGGGTTGAGAATACCGGATTTGATTCTGTCATAATAAATGGGTTTGCATCTGTTAATGCCGTGCGAGTCAATACCCAGCTTGTCGGCACAGATCAAGACTTCGGCACATACCTTGGCATCCTCTTCAGGAACGCCAAGCCCGCAAAATACGTCAACCATAAACTGCTCAATGAAATCAGCGCTCGCTCTTACTGGATCATTTGTCATTTCCGCTCCTCCGCCAAATTAACGCTTTCATTGACATATTATCGAATTCATGCCACACTAACAAGTTGAATTGCCAATATGGAAAAACAGAGTCGTTTCTCATGGAGGATTACCGAAATGCAAATCTTGTTGCGCACTTCAAGTCGTATCTGCCTGTCGGGCATCATATTTATCGTTTGTGCAATCTATTCATATTGCGGCGAACAAGCTGCAATTCCGTCCATTGATCAAATTACTTTCGTTGTGTTTGATATCGAGACTACCGGGTTCAGTCCGGACCAGGATCGCATCGTCGAACTGGCCGCTCTGAAATTCAAAGGCACAAACGATATTGCAACCATGTCTTGCCTCGTTAATCCCGGCATACGTATTCCTGTATCAGCATCGCGGATACACGGCATTGACAATGCAATGGTAATCAACCAACCTAAATCCGCCAAAGCGTTGTCGGATTTTTTTGTATTTGCGAACGGTTCGGTACTCCTGGCTCACAATGCCAGATTCGACGTCAAATTTGTAGAGGTCGAAGCGCGTAGAAACGGCATAAAACTTCCCGACATGGTCATTCTTGACACTCTCAGTCTCTCCAGAAAATGGTTTCCCGGACTGAAAAGCTATTCACTCCTTAATCTCATCAAACATTTGCGTATCGGAGACACGCAAATTCATCGGGCTTTATCAGACGCTCAACTCACACGCTTAGTATTCATGCAAGGATTACGAACAATGGACAATACAGCTACGCTGGACAATTTGGTCATGCTTGCCGGCAAAAGCATCCGGTTCGATGGCAATTGACCTTTACGCAAATGCAACGCATCCGGATTCGCGCATACTTTTGAAACTTGCGCTATCGTTCGAATTCCCTATCACCACATGATCCAGCACCCGAATATCAACGACGTGTCCTGCCTGCACAAGCTGTCTGGTAATCCTGATATCCTCTGCCGATGGCTCGCAATCTCCAGACGGATGGTTATGCGCCAGGACAACAGCTGCTGCAGCCGATCTGATTGCCTCACGGAATACCTCCCTTGGATGAACCAAGCTTGCATCCAACAGGCCGCTTGTAACTTCAATGGGATGGTTCTGTAACCGATTTTTAGCGTCCAAGAGTAAAACCCAGAAGACCTCGCGCTGCACGTTACAAGCGCGCGATTTTAAGATAAGGTACACATCCTGAGGCGATTTGATCGCATATTTCTTCGGCACAGACTCCTCACTGAGCCG
>JAFGTH010000008.1 GCA_016934225.1 Lentisphaerota bacterium
CCTGGGCAGTTTAACGCTGATGATTGCGGTAATACCCTCTCGGATATCTTCACCATTCATCGCTTCCGCATCTTCCTTTATAAGCTTGTTGGTGCGCGCGTAAGTATTCAATGTCCGGGTTAGAGCGGATCGGAATCCGCTCAAATGTGTTCCGCCTTCAATCGTGTTTATATTATTGGCAAAAGAAAATATGTTCTCATTGTAAGCATCCGTGTACTGCATCGCGATTTCGACAGCGATGTTGTCTTTTTCTTTTTCGAAGTAGATAACCTTAGGGTGCAGCGGTGTTTTTGCCTGATTCAAATGTTCGACGAATGCGAGAATACCGCCCTGGAATTTAAAGGTCTCTTCTCTGGCCGGTTCTTCGCGCGTTAGCTTTATCTCAATGCCTTTGTTAAGGAACGCAAGTTCGCGCAAACGCGCCGCGAGAATGTCCCATTCGAACTGGGATGTGGAAAATATTGTAGCATCCGGGAAAAAGGTAACTTGAGTGCCGGTACTCTTGGTGTTGCCGATAACCACCAGTTTGGATGCTGGTCTGCCCCGTTCAAATCGTTGGTGATAAACTTTTTCATCACGTCGGATTTCAACCTCGAGCCATTCACTCAAAGCGTTAACACACGAAACGCCGACACCGTGCAGGCCACCCGATACTTTATAGCTGTCATTGTCGAATTTACCACCTGCATGAAGGGTCGTCAGCACAACTTCTACAGCCGGTTTTTTTTCCGTTGCATGCATATCAACAGGTATTCCGCGACCATTATCGTTGACGCTGACCGATCCGTCTGCATTAAGTATTACCTGAATCTGATTACAGTACCCGGCCAGCGCTTCGTCAATGCTGTTATCCACAACTTCGTATACGCAATGGTGAAGTCCGCGTACGGAAGTGTCGCCGATATACATGGCAGGACGTAGTCGTACGGCATCAATTCCTTCAAGGACGGTTATATTCGTCGCATCATATTTCGAGCCTGATTTTTGATCCTGCATAGAGTAATCCTAGCCCTCTCTTTGAATCTTTAATTTTAAGCATATAAAGGCCTAAAATGCAAGTATCAGAACCGGATATTTGCCCCGAAAACGCTCGATGTTTAAGCGTGTTTGACGCTGGTCTCAGGTATTAACACATTACCGTGTCATAGATCGTTGACATTAGCATCTCAGGCGCATATGTTATCGCCCGTTTTAAACATCAGGAGACGCATAATGTATGGCGCATCGGATTTAAGAAAAGGGTTAAAAATAGAAATAGATGGAGCTCCCTATGTCATAACGGAATTTAATTTTGTCAAACCGGGAAAGGGACAGGCACTCTACAACTGCAAGTTGAAGAATATGATAACCGGCGCTACGATGACGAAAACCTATCGTTCCAACGACAAAATGGATAAGCCGGAGCTTGCAGAACGAACGCTCAGGTTCTCTTATCCGGACGGCGATCATATGGTTTTTCTAGATGAGAATTATGAGCAGGTGTCCATATCTAATAGCGTACTCGGCAGATTGCGCCACTTTCTGGTCGAAGACATATCAGTGGATGTTCTCTTTCATAACGGTCAACCGATCGAAGTGACTCTGCCAAATTTTGTTGAGAAAGAAATAATAGTCACTGAACCTGGCGCCAAGGGAAATACAGCGACGAATGTATTGAAACCGGCGCAAATAGAAGGCGGATACGAGATTCAGGTGCCTTTGTTCGTTAATCAGGGCGATATCGTTAGAATGGATACCCGTACCGGCGAGTACGTTGATCGCGTAAGACGGTAAAAGCCGGAAATGCAATCCTGATTGTTCACGACGCCCGGCGACATTCAAACACCGGTTACGAAAATCATGCTGCAGCCATACATCAAGACCAGAAGCAAGTTGCTTGGCGCTATCCGGCATTTTTTTGAAGAACGCGATTTTCTGGAGGTGGAGACTCCCGTTCGCATTCCCGTGCCGGCGATTGAGCTTCACATAGACGCCGAATCGTCCGGCGAAATGTATTTGAGGACATCACCCGAATTGCATATGAAGCGTTTACTGGCGGATGGCGCCGAGCGTATTTTTCAGATGGGACCATGTTTCCGGCGAGGGGAGAAGGGAATGCTTCATAATCCCGAATATACCATGCTGGAGTGGTATCGTGTGAATGCCGATTATACGGATATGATTCTTGATACGAAAGCGTTGATAGCGGCAATACTGAAGGAAGTATCTGGTAAAACATCTTTCGTTTTCCATGGAACAGAAGTGCAGACAATGCCTGTTTGGGAATGCATGTCAATTTCTGATGTTTTCATGCAACACGCTGGATGGAATCCGTGTTTAAACTTTGATCCTGACAGGTTTGATGTTGACCTTGTAGAGAAAATCGAACCCTCGCTCCCAAAAGACCGTCCCGTAATATTGAAGGATTATCCGGCTGAACTGGCCGCATTGGCGAAATTGAAGGATGGCTGCCCTAATATTGCCGAACGGTGGGAATTATACATTTGCGGAATTGAATTGGCAAACGCATTCACTGAATTGGTAGATCCTGTTGAGCAGAGGAATCGTTTTGAACATTGCTTGTCACAGAGGGCTTTGCTCGGCAAGGATCAATACGAAATTGACGAGCGGTTTATCGAGGCGCTGGAAAAAGGTATTCCGCCATGTGGCGGCGTGGCGTTGGGTGTGGATCGGCTTTTAATGCTGATGATGGACCTTTTTTCTGTTTCCGAAGTTAGAATGTTATAGTTTCATAACATATTGGAACACAAGTTCAAGCGTCGTGGTTCTAGCGATCTGTATAAAAAACGCGGATTCGTTTCAGCAACAACTCGATACCTTCTCCTGTTATTGCCGAGACAGGAATAGGCTCAATACCGACTTGTTTCACAAATTCATGCATATTGTCTTTTGATTCAGGCAAATCCATCTTATTTGCGACGATAAACGATGGTTTGGTTGTTATGCCGTCATGGTACAAGTTAAGTTCTTTTTCCAGGCTGACGTAATCGTCCCACGGACAACGCATATCAACGCCTGCCATGTCCAGCACGAAAATGATACAGCGTGATCTTTCTATGTGCCTGAGAAACGCATGTCCCAGTCCGGATCCCTTATGCGCATTTTTTATAATGCCCGGCACATCGGCCACGCGCAATTGTGTGTAATTGTCGAACACTATTGTTCCTATTAAAGGATTCAATGTGGTGAAAGGATATGCTCCAATTTTTGGGTGGGCGTCGCTTATCCGGGCGAGCAATGAAGACTTTCCGGCGTTGGGAAATCCCACAAGCCCGATATCGGCTACCAGTTTCAGTTCTAATCGGAAGGACAATGCCCGCGTTTGTTCTCCGTCGGTATGTTCTATTGGAGTCTGATGAGTTGATGTCTTCCAGTGACAGTTGCCCAGACCGCCCTTGCCGCCATGTGCGATTATAACGGAATCGCCATGCTCGACCAGATCTGCGGCTATTTCGTCTGTTTCAATATTCCAGACTTCGGTGCCGCAAGGAACTTTGAGTATTAGATTTTCTCCATCCCTGCCGTGGCTGCGTTGCGAGCCGCCGTGTTCGCCGTTCTTAGCATATTGATGAGGCGCAAAAGAGAGGTGAATCAGAGAATCGGTATCGCGATCGCATGTTAGAATGACGTGGCCTCCGCGCCCTCCGTCACCGCCGTCAGGGCCGCCTTTTGGGATATATTTTTCGCGACGGAAACTCACACGGCCGTTTCCGCCGTATCCGGCCTTTACATGTATAATTACGGAGTCAACGAATTTTCGCGACTTCATGGTGTTAATCGAGTTATCGAACCAGCATTTGGAACTTCAGCGAATATTGACAAGGCCGACAGTGATATCGTTTTTTCTGATTTGGCGGGAGATAGGCAGATCGCATTTCGGGAAACACTATGTCCGTGCCGACTCAAGAATATTAATTCTTTTACCGCCCTTGCCAAACTCAACAACACCGTCTTTGACGGCAAAGAGAGTATCATCACGTCCGCGCTTTATATTTTTGCCTGGCAAGACTTTTGTTCCGCGTTGTCTAACAATGATTGATCCGGCAGTCACGAATTCGCCGTTTGCGCGTTTTACGCCGAGGCGTTTCGAATGACTGTCACGCCCGTTTTTTGCAGAACTACCACTTTTCTTATGCGCCATTTCTAATAACCTCTACCATTCCGCCGGTTTGGATTCTCAGTTGATGCTTTCGATTTTTAATACTGTCAGTTCCTGACGATGGCCCACTCTGCGCGAATAGCCTTTGCGGCGTTTCTTTTTAAAAGAACGCACTTTATTACCGCGGACATGTTTTACAACGGTGGATTTTACAGCCGCTTTGTCAAGTGTCGGTTTGCCTATCTGTAAGGATTTGCCGTCTGACAATGCGAGGACCGGCGCAAGTTCGACCGTCTTGCCGACTTCAGCATCTATTCGATTCACGCGGATGATATCGCTTGTCTTGACCATACGCTGACGGCCACCTGTTTCAATCACCGCATATCCGTCTTTAATTTCTTTTTTGGCTGCCATATTGTGAAATCCGTCGTTTTTTTGTGAAAGGTCAGAACACTACGCAAGAAATCATCTGTTGTCAAGCCCCCTGATCGGTTAAAGGCGTATTGTGCCGATTTGGAACGCGGTGATGCCAGGCGCTTCTGATGCATTTACGGCTAATATCGGGCATTACCCAGCAGCCGAATATTTTAATTTGTGTTGAAATGAGCGCGTTTGACAGGGGTTGGTTAGCGGTGAGCAATTACACCATGGACATGCACTTGGTTATGCTTTCAGCCATGCCGTTGACGAAGCGCTGTATGCTAAACCTTTCGGCGTTAGATCGAATGGCGGCAGAATCCCATCTTCTGGCAGCGCAATGGTCAATTGCATCAAGAATGGAATCAACGGTTTGTTCAGGGAAAAATACGCCTGTTACATCGTCAATAATTGTTTCCATCGTTCCGCCCTTGGCGTAGGCTACGACCGGTTTACCACATGACTGTGCTTCAAGAGGCACTATTCCGAAATCTTCTTCGCCGGGAAACACCAGCATCCGACATGTGCGATAGAGATGTAAAATGCGTTCGTTGGATTCCCATCCAAGGAACTTGATATTTGGCCCTGCGCTGGCTCGGAGATGTTGAGATTCGCTGCCCACGCCGACGATTGTCAACGGGTATCCGAGTTTGTTGTATGCGTTTACCGCCAGATCAATTCGTTTATACGGTACTAACGCCGATACGATCAGGTCGAAATTTCCGTGCGATTCTGTATCAGGAGTAAAATGCTCGGTGTTAACCGGCGGATAAACAACATCGGAATCGCGTCCGTAGAAATCCATAATTCGTTTCTGCACATGTTTACTGATAGCGACAAACCTTGTGACGCGACTGGCTGTGTTTTTATCCCATCGTCTCAGAATTGGCAACATAAACAAGGCGATGAATGCCTTCATTCGGTTTCGCCCGAAATACTCCTCGTAGAACGACCATGCGTATCTCATCGGTGTGAAGCAGTAACACAGATGTTTTGTCTCGGGGCGCGTACGGAGGCTTTTTATGACACAGTGACTTGTGCTGAGCAGAAGATCGGCTTTGGGTCGTGGCATCAATTCCACAGTCAGAGGGAAAAGCGGAAGGAGATGGCGGTATATATGTGTAATACCTGGCACAAATTGCAGCCACGAAGTATGTATGGGGTGGCAATTGATTATATCCGATATGGCGGATGGTTTATGAATGAGAGTATGAATGCCGGCGCCAGGAAAGCCCTGGCATAGAATTTCCAACACCCGTTCGCCACCGCGCATGCCGGTTAACCAGTCGTGGCACAGCGCGACATTCAAATCTGACCATTTGTCAGGGAAATTAGTCATTACATTTACCTATACTCCAGCGTGGACCGTCTCATAAGCCGAAATGGTTTCCCTGGCTGCGCGTTCCCATGTGAATTGGGCGGCCTGTTTAATTCCTGCCTGCGACATTCGATTCGAAACGGATGAGTCGCCGAGTACTCTTGCGATTTCTCTTGCGAATCCGGACGAGTCATTCGGGTCCAGCATAATTGCCGCCTCGCCAGTCACTTCGGGTAATGATCCCGTATTGCTGCAAACCACCGGGGTTCCGCACGCCATGGCTTCCAGGATTTGCAGACCAAAGCCCTCATATTTTGACGCATGTGATAATACATCGGCGTCACGGTAGAGCGCGAGCAGCTCTTGGTCTGTTACGTACCCAGTC
>JAFGTH010000070.1 GCA_016934225.1 Lentisphaerota bacterium
AGTTATTACAGCTCGATCGGAAAACTGATAACCCAACGTCAATGCCCATTGTCTGTCAACACGCGGCCATGGGATTGATAACGCTGCGCCAACATAGTTAATATCTTCGCCGTAGTCATAATATGTATTATTGGTATCAACGACGAAATACTCATAGCCTTGCGGCGAAGCGCCTCCATATAAAATCAGCTCGGGATAGAACCCTGAATACTGGTACACCACAGAGCCGACGGCCGATTCTGTCTCGCCGTCAACCCCGCCGATTATTTGCAGCACGTTGAACTGCGTCGGATCTGAAAATGATGCTGCTACTCCTCCGGCCACTGCGGATTCGGTAACGCCAAACCACGGCGCCCAACCGTCAAGCCTAATTCCGCCAAGCGAAATATATTTCCGAGATTCGCCAAGATCAGGCACGGGCCTGTTTTCAACCTGTTGCTTCTTTGCCATGTTATCCGGCAAACTTTTCCAATCGGCTTCAATGGCAGGCATATTCAAACCAAGCGGTTTCAAATCCGCATAGTTAAACATCACTAAGTACCTACCGTATGAATCGTACGCAGATGCGGCAAGTTGCTGTCCATCGGGCGAAAAATCAGGCTCAAATATTCCGCCCAGCACATGTGTCAATGCCGTCGCGACCGGACGCGATACGAAAGGAATGCGATACAGGTTATAGACGCCGTTCCTGTCGGAACAGAAGACTATTTCGCGTCCTGTCGGATGAAATGCGGGATTGATTATTATACATGGCCATGACAAGAGATTTTCTTTTTCTCCGGAATCCAGATTCATGCGAGTTATTGTTGAACCTGTTTCATCGGCAAGAACATACACTATCCATTTCCCATCCGGGCTATAGACCGGATGCACAAGCGTACGAGAATATCCGGCTTCCACCAGAACCTTTTCATGCGCTTTATCGCCCGCCATATCAATTGGGAACTCAACCAACGACTGAAGGCCGGCTCTGTTCACAACGGCAGCCATCGCAGTTCCATCAAAACTAACGGCAGGATACCGATATCGCCCTTGACGAGCAACCAAACGAGAATTATGCCTCCGGGTATCAATTCGGCGCAGCTCGTTTCTTACGCGATCTTTTCCATGGATATTAAGTCGTGTATAATATACCGTGTTACGGTCTTTGTCTGTAGCGAGATCGGTATATGTGGAATATGTGGTTCTTGCGGATCGAATTCGGCGAATAGACTTGGATGCGGTTTCCATAACGCGCAATGAATCCCTTCCCGACTCTTCACCACCGCTGAAATAGATTTTTTTGCCGTTGGGTCCGAATTTAGGGTTCGTCGCCATTAAACGTTGTGGTGTCATGCGTGTAACTTCCGTCACTGGCGCGATCTTAAGCTTCGCAATCCTTGCAAATTGCCGTTGCATCTCAGCTTTCATAGAGTCAGCCGCCAGTTGCCCGAATGTTCTTTTCGTAACCGGGCGTGAACGCATATTGATGTTGTACCAAAATGAATGTGAAACCCAGTCCGATACTTCACCAACCGCGTTTTTCGCTTCCGGCCCAAACGAGTATGTATCGTGTATATGCTCAATCGTTTTCATTCCGTACAGATATGCCGCAGTTCCGTACGGCCATTCCGGGTGTTCAAGCGACCACTTGCGCGACGATAACACGCGACTATCAACAACAGCCATTCTGATGATCATGTCAACAAACGAACTGCGACCTCGGCCTGGCCCGACCAGTTCGGTCTCGGACCATATCGCAAGCCCTTCTTGAAACCAGGTCGGAGCCAGCGTACCGGGAGATGCTGACATAATCATCAACAAGACGGAGATGATATCCCCTGATATCGGATACCACCTGCCAAACACTTTGGACAAGAACGCATCAACTCCATACTGTGAATCCATGCTGAGCACATGTGTATATTCATGGAACACGGTTCGTCGTATGTAATCGCCGGGTTCATATATTGAACTTCCCGGCGGAGCGTCTGACGCCAGGATCATGATGGTTCGGCGAGGATATACTGTGGCCCAACCGTTATGCATGTCCTCATTGTCGCAATAGAATACGGTAGTTTTCCTGCGGGGCGTCCATTTAAGAATCTCTGTTAAAAGCGTATGCGCGTCCTCGCAACATTTAGCCAAATGCGGAACACGATCTTCCAGAGACTCCTGATACACGTATCTAAAGTGTTCACTTTCTTTCTGTCGTAAAGACGAACAAATCGGCGCAACGCCCTGCCCCAATGCCAAAGTACCGGCCAACACCCAGATCATTAGTCCAAAAAACGGAATTCGCAGTCGAATATGCATGGTTATTGAATCTCCTCGCATAATTCCCCCATAACTCCAAGATTAAGTCAAGCTACAAACAGATTTAGGGTATTTCTGACACTTGACTGTATTCATGCACGAGTGCATAGTCTTTTATATAGCACATATAAAAGAAAGGGGAAAATGATCAGGGCAAAAGTCATTGGAGCCGGCGGATACGGTGGTATTGGAATATCTGAATTGCTTCACGGGCACCCAGACGCTGAAATTGCCGCGCTTATTGATGTCGAAGACACGGGCAAACCTATAAGCAAGCTTTATCCTCACCTAACCGGGTTTGTTGATATTCCGATAGTAGCGCCAACCGACAGCGCAGCATTGGAGTCGGCCGATGTTGTCTTCATGGCCACGCCGGATGGTGTGGGCATGAAACTGGCATCTGCAGAATTGGCAAAAGGCGCCAAAGTCATAGATTACAGCGGTGATTTTCGTTTCAATTCTGTTGAGAGTTATGCTGAGTATGCGCGCAGAATCGGTCGGAACACAGTTCATACCTCGCCCGATTTACTGCCGAACGCTGTTTATGGGCTTCCCGAATTACATAGAAACGAGATCACAAAAAAAACCAAGGTTATCGGAAACCCCGGATGTTTCGCCGTAAGTTGTATTTTAGGATTGGCGCCTGCCGTGAAAAACAATCTCTTGGATACATCAAGTATCATATGCGACTGCAAAACAGGTGTTTCGGGCGCCGGCAAAAAACCAAATGTTGCTTTTCATTATCCTGCGCGTTATGAAAACATGAATGCATACAAACTTGCCGGTCATCAACATGTTTGCGAAATTGAAAGAGAACTCGGTTTCCTGGCAAAGACCGAAATTAAAGTCACATTCACCGCTCAAGTGGTGCCAGTCTGCCGCGGCATCATGTCATCGCTCTACGGCACATTGAAATCCGATTTTGATGAAGCCGACGCACTTGCCACATATCGCGAATTTTACAAGGACGACATGTTTATACGCATATTTGCAAGCACTGATTCCATAGGAACCATTCATGTAAACGGCACAAACTACTGCAATCTGACGGTGAGCGTTGACAAACGCTCCCGCCGCCTGCGGATTGTTTCATACATTGACAATTTGATGAAAGGCCAGGCCGGATCCGCCCTTCAAAATATGAATTTGTTGTTTGGATTGCCCGAATATGCCGGTTTGAACAGACCAGGACTATACCCATAACTTATAACATTCTCACGAACAGATGCTTACACAAACTCTAGCGAGGAGATAAAATAATGGAAAATAACGACACAGCGAAAACCGTAATCGCAGAAGATGTTGAAATTGTCGGTTCAATCAAATGCAGCAGCAACGTTCAACTGGACGGAAAACTTAACGGCGATATAAATTGTTCCGGTAACGCCATTATCGGTAAGAACGCCAATGTAAAAGGCAACATATCTGTTACATCAACTACTGTCTTCGGACAGGTCAACGGCAATATATCGGCAAAGGATAAGATTGAGCTGAAATCGTCAGCCCGCATCACCGGCGACCTGCGCGCAAAAAGATTAACAATTGAAGACGGAGTAAGTTTTGTAGGCAAATCAGAGGTCAATGCTTCTGGATCAAGCACAACCAAAAATCTCACGTCTGACGACCAAGTTATTTCCAACAATACTTCTTCTTTTAATAATGGACCGATAAAAGATGCCGGAACTGATACCAAGGGAAAGGGTCTTTTCGGCAAGAAATAACTGTAGAGTCGAATAACAGAATTGTCGGCAGATCGGAGGCTGAAAGTGCCCGATTCCAAACACGCCAATGTCATAGACGGGTTTTCTTCCGTCCAGGCGATCAAATATGGCGGGCACATTTCACAAGGTCCTCGCAC
>JAFGTH010000071.1 GCA_016934225.1 Lentisphaerota bacterium
ACCCGGTTGATTTCTTCGGGCATCGCGCGATCGAAACTGCGCAGGCCGGCTTCGACATGGGCGACCGGAACATGCAGTTTCACCGCCGGCAGAGCGCATCCGATGGTCGAATTCACATCGCCGACTACCAGGACCAGATCCGGCTGCTCATGAAGCAGAACCTGTTCAAACGCCACCATAATTTTGGCGGTTTGCACGGCATGCGAGGCCGAACCGATGTCAAGGTTGATATCTGGTTTGGGGATGTTTAATTCTTCGAAAAAAAGTTTCGACATTTTCTCGTCATAATGCTGACCTGTATGTACGAGAACAGGGGTAATGTCCGCGTGTGCGCGCATCGCCTTCATTAATGGCGCGATTTTCATAAAATTCGGGCGCGCCCCGGCCACATTCAGTATTTTCATCGAGCGGCTCCTTTATGCCTGTGATGTGTGAAAATGGGCGACCACATCACACAAAATCGTGTTAAGGTTCTCAAGGTTCGTATCCCAGTTGTAATGGGTGGCAATGGTTTTGCGAGCATTGCCGGCGATCGTGTGTCGGAATTCCGCATCGGTCATCAAACGAATCACCTGTGCGGCAAAGTTTTCAGGCGCATCTTCGACCAGCAGATCATGCCCGGGCACGGCCCGGATGCCTTCGAGGCCCAACGAATTCGTGACAACCGGAACCCCCATCGCCATTGCTTCGATAATTTTATTGTTGATGCCGCGTCCGATCTGCATGGGCGCAACAAATGCTGCCGACTTCACGACATACGGGCGAACCTGGTCGACATAACCGGTCACGATAATATCGGAAGACGTGTTTGCAAGCTTTTTCAAGACGGGCGCAGGCTTGCTCCCCACAATGTATAATTTGACGGACGGGATGGCTTTTCGAATCTGCGGCAGAATTGCTCGAACAAAGTAGAGCATGGTTTCCACATTCGCGAAATAATCCATCGCGCCGGTAAAAACAAGCGTATTCGGGTCGTAAGGTTCGCGCGACGGCTGAAACATCTGGGTATCGACCCCATTCGAAATGGCCGTGAGCGGAGCCTTGTCAAAAACCAGATCCCGAAAGTCGCGGGTTTCTTTTTCGGAAACCAGAAAGCCATGCTGGAATGTTTTGGCAAGAAAATTTTCATACCGCCGCAACCGGCGGCTTTCGCTTCGGTACACCAAGTTGTACGGAAATTTCGCGTGCCGCGCATACTGCGCCCATTTTTCGGAATCCACATCGACAAAATCCATGACCTTCGGAATATGCCGAACATCGTGAACATATTGCGCCATCGACGAACTGAAGACAAACACCAGATCTGGCCGCTGCGCGTGAATTTTCTGCGCCACAACCGACCGCAACGGCTTCGAATAGAAATACGCCAGGCTCAACGCGGTGTTCGAAAACAAAGCCCCGAACGAGCGCAGATTGGATTGATACGCAGGGAGATAAACGATATCAACCGACTGGCAATATCGGAGTAATTCGTCTTGGTAGCGCAGATCGCGTGTATTATCGGCCAGACAACACAGACAAATCCGGTGATGACGCGCTAAAAATTTTATTTCGTGGAACGCGCGCAGTTTATCGCCTTTATTCGGAGGATAGGGGACGCGATGGGTCAAAAACACAATTGTCATAGGCACACTTTCAACCCGTCATTGGCTTCAATGCCGGACCTGTTCTCAAGGCATCCTCGAAATACGCCGTGCAACGTCAAGGTTAATTGTTTGTTCAGAAAGGCATCGCAGTGTTCGGTTGCCAGGTGAGGCAGGTCGCCGTTTTTCCACTGCTGATAACAGGTTTTCAGTGCAATTTCGATTGCGGTAGTCTGATTTTCGACCACAATTCCAAAGTTGTGGTCCTGGATTGTTCTGGCGGTTGCCCCGGATGCGTTGGTAATCGCCAGGATTGGTTTCCGAAACGCCATGTATTCATACAATTTTCGGGGAACCTGCAAGGGGAAGTCCGGTTGCAGAAGAAGTAAAATATCGCTCTGCTGTTGGTAGGCGACAGCTTCCTGGTAGGGCACGCGCGGAACGATTCGGATCACGTCGCGCAAGACCGGATGTTGCACAAGATTGTAAAGGTCTTGATCATGGCCCAACTCATCCAGACCTCCTAAAAAGACGAACCGGAGGGCCTGGTGTGGAATGCCGTGGTGTTCGATAAGGTTAAAAATGGCTTGCAGCAAACACCGAGGGTTCCTCGAAGAATACAATGTGCCGGCATGAGTGAACGTCAGGCAGTCGCGTGCGGCGCTCGCCGGATTTCCGGCCACATAATCCTCGAAACCATTCGGAATCGTTGTCAGCTTTTGCGGACTCAGCTTTGGGTATCGAGCTAAAAAATCCTGTTGCAACTCTTTCGTGTTGGTGATGATATGGTCGGCCATGTTCAGGACGGTTCGTTCCATCCGCGCTTCGATAGCCCGAATCGCTGAACGCGTTGAGTTGCGGTACGGATTGGCGATCCAAGGGTCGCGAAAATCGATGATCACAGGTTTGCGCGTTATGCGGCGCAGCGCAACGCCTATCAGCAGACTGGTCCAGGGGCCGCCGGTCGCGTAGATCACATCAATCCGATTGTCGCGTACGATCTTCACGCCGGCGCTTACGGCCGGAGGCAGCCAGCCGATCTGCGCATCAGGAATCGACAGGTAATCAATAATGAATTCTCGGAACCATTGGATGATCGAAGATGTCTTCGATGGCGAATACGGGGGCTGAACCGTTGGTTTCTCCGCCTGTTCGTTTGGGCGAGGCGGCGAAAAAGCAGAAGGGGGGGCCGCGGGCCCGCGGCGCAGCACATAACTTCCGGCGTCCAGAATGGCTTCTCTGGGGCGAAACACCCTGGCGTGGAAAATCTTGACGCCATGATCCAAAAAACGTAACAGATTATCATCCTTGACCTGTCCAGCCAGGTAATCTTGTTCGCGAACGGTCAACACCGACACCTGTTCTCCAAGATTTTGCAGATGATGGGCAAAATACATTGGTCGGAACGTACCACTGTCCGAAGCAGGCGGGAACCGATAGGCGATCATCAAGATATTCATAATCCGAATGTATCCTTATGAAGCGAGCATCCTGAGCGCGCTCAGGCTTTCAAAAACGCTCGCAGCCAGAGTTTCGAAAATCAGCGCCGAACTTAACCAGCAATCGAAATTCGAGCGTTCGCTGATGTGTTCGGAAAACAGGCGCAACAGATATTGGGTGTTCACATCGTCGCGACACAAGGAGCGCCGAGCCATGCGTTCGTTTTTAAAAAGTGCGTCATCATGCCGACCGGATTACGTGTAGAGTCGTGTGTCAAACGCATCCGTCAAATCTTCCTCGGCCTCGTCCTGGCCGAATCTTTCGCGTTTGAGTTTTGCTTTGCCCAAATTCACAAGAACCCCGATCATGACCAATTGCCAGTAATAGAAATCGACAAACTCTGCATTGATAAACATGACATTCAGGCCCGCTCCTACAAGTCCGGCTTTGATCGCCAGAGCATAATTATGAATATTGACACCATTAACGATGCGGGGATATTTTTTAGGAATATTATGAGCCTGAAACCAGCTAAAGAAAAGCAGCAGCATCCAGGGCAAAAACACAATGATTCCCCCTGAAGTTGCTATGTTAAGATAGGTGTTATGAATTGCTTTTCCGCCCCCCCCCCCGTAAAGAATAAGCGGAATTTCCTTATCGTCCAAATGCGGAACGATTTCATCGAAATAATCGATGTAGATTGCCGAAAACCCCCTGAGTCCCATGCCTGTCAGCCAAAATTCAGGGTGCTGTTTCATCAGATAATACACGGCCTTCCACATCGCCAGCCTTCCTGCGGCAGAATCCTCATATTCAAGTTCACCGGTATCCTCCTCTTCTTCTCCCAACAAGGTGCGTAAGCGTTCGGTATATTCATCGAAGAATCCTTCCGGAGCAAGTGGAATAATAACGGCCGCAAACAGTCCCCCGATCACAGCCATGGTTATAAGCATTTTAAACTTTTGCCGCACCCCCGGCGTTTGCAGGAAAATAAGCGCCATCGATGCGATCAGCCCTAAAAATGCTCCTCTGGAGCCGGCAAAAAGGATAAAAATGGCAGAAATTATTGTTGCAGGAATGCCAATACAATATTTGATCCATTTTTGTGTACTGAACATCGAATAATACGCCATGGGGAAATATAGCACGACAACGGCGGAGAGATCGTTTCGGTTGCTTAATTGATCGCCGCCGATGCCTTCTATATTGACATTTCCTCCTAACTTTTGTTGAATTCCCCAGGCTTCCAAAAACATAAACCAGAACAGGAGAACCACATAATATAATTCCAACTTTTTCGTGGTATTGATGGATTTTGTGATCACAAAACAGAAGAGCGTGGTCTTCATGAATGCCGTTGTCCACTTCCAACTCAAATCCGTTGGCCCGGTTGCAAAAATCGTCGCAACAATCATTCCGACCGCCACAATGATCATTAACGTTACCTGCCGGGGAAGAACCGTATCTTCAGGAGTAAGCTTCTCTTTATTGAAGAGCCATGAGGTAAAGCAGGCGGCTTGCATGATGAGAAATATTCGGCCCGCGAAGTGTTGATCGCCCCATGCTAATTGCTCCGGGCGGACGATGTTCATGAACGTATACATGAGGACCCCGTAAAAAGGGTCAACATACGCAACAAGAGCCCCCCCATAATAAATGGCAATTAAAAATAATCTTCGCATACGCTCACCTCACTTCTTATTTGTTGCCTGCCAATCTGAGGCTATAAATATGAAGTTGACGATTCCAATTTGTCAAGACAAATTTCTGCACCGGCAGGATACGCCGTGTAATGCAATGGCATTCACGCGACTCGGCCACATGGATCACCTGAGAAATAAGGTGGCTCAGACATTCTTGTCTGGGCTGACAGACAGGAATGTCTGTCCCACCAAATGTGACAGGT
>JAFGTH010000072.1 GCA_016934225.1 Lentisphaerota bacterium
CCTCCATTATTTATGCCGAGTTGGCCAACAAACATCTGGATTATAGCGCGCTTGCGCGCGAGAAGCAATGCGGTTTTGATGTCCTGTTCTTGTTTGTGCGTCTCTGCCGTTGATTGGCGGGGATTTTCGTGGTCACTCCGGAGGAGGTGATGGAATCAAGTTCTGTATCATATTGTCTCCAGTTTCGAGCCATCTCGTAACGCGAATCGTAGGTTCATCTGCTGGCCTTTTTTGGCGCAACCGTGTGCTGTGGTGCTGGAAGTATTTGTCTGTGCTTCCATTCTGAAAAACAACAGTTATACTATCAACCCATGACAGGGATACTAGACAAGTTGAATGGCCTGGGCGACTTGCAGTCGTTGAGCTGCGAAGAATTGAGCGAATTGGCTGAAGAAGTGCGCTCGCTAATTATCAATACAGTGAGCAAAACTGGCGGGCATCTTGCATCCAATCTGGGTGTTGTAGAACTGACGATTGCGTTGTTGCGCGTGTTTCAGCCGCCGACGGACAAAATTGTGTGGGATGTAAGCCATCAGACCTATGCTTACAAAATTCTTACTGGTCGAAAGGACAGATTTAATTCGTTGCGGCAATTCGGTGGAATATCCGGGTTCTCAAGGCGTGACGAAAGTGAATACGATGTTTTCGGCGCAGGTCATTCGGGGACCGCTATTTCAGCGGCTTTGGGTATTGCTGTTGCCAGGGACAGGCAGGGCGGTAAGGAGCATGTGCTTGCTGTTCTTGGCGATGGGGCGGTCGGATGCGGAATATCGCTCGAAGCATTAAACAATGTGAACGCGACAACAAAACGGCTGATTGTTATTCTAAACGACAATGAGATGTCAATTGCGGCTAATGTCGGTAGTGTCTCCAGATATCTGGGCAACCTTTTAGCGAACCCGCGGTACAATCGCTGGAAGAGATCCGTCGAAGGAATTGCCGCACGGTTGCATATGGGATGGTTGCGGAACATCTACACACGAACGGAAGAAGCCGTCAAGGGTCTCTTCTTGAAGAGCATAATTTTTGAGGAGTTTGGCTTGCGGTATGTTGGCCCGGTTGACGGTCATGACTTGCCGGCGCTTGTTGACGCGCTACAGACTGCGCGCAGTTCTGACAGACCGATTCTTCTTCATGTATCCACGCAGAAGGGCAAAGGATATGCGTATGCAGAAAAACATCCGGAGAAATGGCATGGAACACCGGGCTTTGACATTGTGACGGGCAAGCAGACCGCCGACAGTGACGCTGTTACATATTCCGCCGTATTTGGAGAAACTATGGACCGACTTGCGGCCCGGAACGAGAGAATCTTTGCCATAACGGCTGCGATGAGGGCGGGCACCGGTTTGACCGAATTTGCAAAGAAATATCCTGATCGTTTTTTCGACGTGGGAATGTCTGAAGAGCACGCTGTTGTTTTTGCGGCCGGTTTGGCTGTTAAAGGCATGATACCGATCTTCGCGGTTTATTCGACATTTGTGCAACGATCCATTGACTGCATAATTCATGATGTTTGTCTGCAGAATCTTCCGGTTGTATTGTGCCTGGATCGCGCAGGAATAGTCGGCGATGACGGGCCGACGCACCATGGTGTTTTCGATATTGCAATGTTACGACCGATTCCCGGATTGACAATAATGCAGCCGAGCGATGCGGCTTCATTGGCGGACATGTTGTACACGGCCATTCGGCTCGGTGGGCCGGTGGTGATCAGGTATCCACGCGGCGCGTGTCCGGGCAAATTGCCGGATAAAATGCCTGAGGAGATTGAGATCGGCAGATCTCGAGTAGTGCGGCCGATGGATAAAGGTGATTCATCAGTGTCTATATGGGCGCTCGGCGATATGATTCCGACAGCCGAGGCAGTTGCCGATGCTTTAGCGGTCGAAGGTATAAAAGCGGGAATAATAGATGCGCGTTTCATCAAACCTTTGGATACTGCGCTATTGGATGAGCAAGCCGCAATTGCCGATTGGATTATAACGATTGAGAATGGCGTAGTGACGGGTGGGTTTGGCGCCGGTATTCGGGAGTATTTGGCTGAGAAGAAATTCTCCTGTCGGATATTGAACTTCGGATGGCCCGACAAGTTTTTGGTTCATGGGAGTCCTCTTGAGCTTATGAAGGAATACGGATTGGACTCTCGGACGATTGTTGACAGAATCGTTGCAAACTGTTCCTGACCCGCATATTGCATGAAGAATTGCATGCGTGTGGGATAAGACGTTGTGGAACTGGCCTTGATTGGCCTGAACTCGTGAAATAAGCGGGCAAAACGATCATTACGTCAGCATTTCTGTGCGCGTATGAAAAAACGTCTCGACATACTTTTGGCGGAACGCAATCAAGCGGAAAGCAGGGAACAGGCTCAACGACTGATTCAGGCTGGTCGTGTTCTGATAAACGGACAGTTAGTAACCAAGCCGGGGCACAAGTTCAGTCTTGATTCCAGAACGGAGGTCAAGGACGGGAACAGGTTTGTGAGCCGTGGCGGTGAAAAATTGGAGGCGGCGTTTATTGAATTCAGGCTGGATGTGAATAAGTTGATATGCATGGATATTGGCGCGTCAACAGGCGGATTCACGGATTGCATGTTGCAACACGGAGCATTAAAGGTATTTGCCGTTGATGTTGGGAAGGGGCAACTGCATTGGAAATTGCGGAATGACCCACATGTTGTAGTCATGGAGTGTGTAAACGCGCGATACCTTCAGAAATCGGATATTGCAGAAACGCCGCAATTTGCGGCAATGGATGTGTCGTTTATCTCTTTGACGAAGGTCATGCCTGCGGTTACAGAGATTCTTGCAAATGGCGGCGAGCTTGTTACACTAATTAAGCCGCAATTCGAAGCCGGCCGTGAGCAGGTACAGAAAGGCGGCGTGGTACGCAATCCGGTTGTACGCGATGATGTTCTTCGCAAAATAGAAGAATTTGGAAAGAATAAATTAGGGCTGAAATGGCTTGGCGCGTGTGAGTCTCCCCTGCGGGGGCCTGCCGGAAATATTGAGATGCTCGCCCATTGGCGCAAAGAGTGATGCGGCATGAAAACTATTGGAGTAATTGCTAACCCGAACAAGGAACGCGCAGCGGATGTTCTACGCACAGTGGCGTCGGTATCGGCAAGGGTGGGCATTGTTCTTATGGCCGATGAGGCAACCGCTGCACTGCTTGGAATTTCCGAGTTTGTAACATCAGACGAAATGTTCGACCGGGTTGATGCGGTAATGGCGTTGGGTGGTGATGGAACAATGTTGCGTGTTGCACGAGCTTTAGGCGGTCGGAAGAAACCGGTCATAGGCGTCAACATAGGAGCGTTGGGTTTTTTGACGAGTATTGCGGAAGAAGATCTGGAATGCGCAATACAATGCCTGGCCGACGACAATTTTATCACCACAAAAGCATTTGTGCTTGAAGGAGAAGTGTTTCGAAGCGGCAAAATGGTGGCGAAATACCGTGCGTTGAACGAGATTGTTGTCAGTCGGGGAGTTTCTACGCGCATGGCCACGCTGGATGTGACCGTTGACAACGATGTTGTGACGTCCTATCAGTGCGATGGGGTTATTGTGTCGTCTCCTGTCGGCAGTACGGGGCATTCTTTGTCGGCCGGCGGACCGATCATTGTTCCGTCAACCAAGGCTTTTGTTGTAACACCGATATGTCCGCACACTCTCAGTTCCAGACCGCTTGTTATTCCGGACAGCAGTGAAGTTGCGGTTACTGTGATCGGCGCTGCAACAGACTTGGTGTTATCGGTGGATGGTCAGGATGGTCAGGGATTGCGCGAAAGTGATCGAGTTGTCATCCGACGCAGCAAAGCTGACGTGGAGTTTATTCATATGCCTGGGTATAGCTATTTTAGTGTATTGAGTCAGAAGCTTGGCTGGCGCGGCTCGAGCGTTTGATTCGCTCAGAGGTTGTCGTTCGCGTGTGCGGCATCGGCGCACAGTGCGGCCTCGTACACCTTTCTAACCGGTACGCCATGCTCTTCTGCGCGCGCAACGCAATCGTCGTGTTCGGGCGACCGGGTGATATCCCTGCCTTTCCAGACGCCGACCTTAATGCGGATTTTGCCGTA
>JAFGTH010000073.1 GCA_016934225.1 Lentisphaerota bacterium
AGCGAGGACAAGACTTGCCTGCGGAAGCGTTTTTTGCGCGCAGCCTCGCCGCCAATCGCACTGTGAACGCATTGAATAACTTGGCATGGTTGCTTCAAAAGCGAGGTGAGTATGGTAAAGCTGAAGAATATGTGCGCGAGGCGCTTAGGATGGATGCCGGAATTGCCCAGACTTGGGACACACTTGGCGTCATACTCATGAAGACTGGTCGCCAACATGAGGCAAAGGAGGCGTTCGAGAGATCTCTGGAATTGTCGGACGAAAATGTGAATGTAAAACTGCATTTGGCAGAATTGCACATTGCCATGGGTGAAGCGTCGGAAGCCGAGAAAGTGTTGCGACGATTGACGAGGATAAAGGAAACACTCTCATCCGATGATGCGGAGACGTTGGTCGCTCTTTCGAAATCATTGAAAAAACTACAGCGATAGCTGCCCCGCTTCACACGGGTCTATCTCCCGCCATTTCCCTGTCGGCAGATCCGATAACGTAAGCTTGCCGATTCGTGTGCGGACGAGGCGAAGCACCTTCAGATGCGTCCGCCGGCACATCTCCCTGATTTGCCGGTTGCGGCCCTCCTTCAGCAGAAATTCCAGAATCGTCTGACCTTTCTTGGAGCTTTCTCGGAGTATTCTGACTTGCACGGGCTGAATTCGGTAACCGTCAATTACCATGCGTGATCGGAGCGTCTTCAATACATTCGCAGATACCGCACCGGACACCGTCGCTTCGTAGACTTTCTCGTGCCCGAAGCGAGGATGCGTCAGACGGTTGACCAAATCGCCGTCATTCGACATCAAAAGAAGCCCCTCGCTATCCTTGTCCAATCGGCCGACCGGTACCAGACGCTCTTTTATGCCAACAATAAGACTATATACGGTCGGACTTGACTGTCCGGCCGTGCTGCATACGTAGCCGCGCGGTTTGTTCAGGATGATCGTTCGGACACGTTCTTTGGCCGAATTCACCGCGACGCCGTCTATTGACACTGTGTCGGAACCGGGAATAACGCGGGAACCCGGCTCCGTCACTGTCTTGTCGTTGATCTTGACACGGCCGGCCCTGACTATATCGGCGGCGGCGCGGCGCGATGCCACGCCCCGATCGGCCAGGTATTTCTGAAGTCGCACTGAGTCTGTCATGTTCAAAGCATAGAACGTTGCGGCACTCTTTGAAACATCAAATGTTATTGCCAGATTCAATGCGGGAGGTTTTCGGCTGCTGAACTTTATCCCTTATTCTTTTGCCTTACTCACTCGGGTCTTGAAGTAACGCGCTGTTTTTGGCAGACTGACTCAAACATGCGGGGATGATCAAGTGATATCGTATGAGATAGCCAAGGAACTTCTGGAGAAAAACGGTCAGAGCCATGTTTTGAAGTTCTGGCCGCAACTTGATGATGCTCAGCGATCGCATTTGCTGTGGCAAATCGAATCTTTGGATTTCGACAGCATCGCGCGAATGCGCATGATACTCAAAGATGAGAGTTCAAGCAGCGCCGACATTTCAATTCAGCCGGCGCCTGTTGTCCAATTGTCAGGCTCCGCAAGAATCGAAGCAATTAACACCGGAGAAAGCGCCCTTCGTGATAGTCATGTGGGCGTAATTCTTGTGGCCGGCGGACAAGGATCGCGCCTCGGCTATGACGGTCCAAAAGGATGCTACTCAATCGGTCCGGTAACAGGCGCTTCTCTTTTTGAAATTCATTCCAGGAAAATCCTGGCGCTCGAACAAAAATACGATTGCAAAATTCCATTTTACATAATGACGAGCGCAGCCAATGACGGATCAACAAGGGATTTTTTCAAGGAACACAAGTATTTCGGACTCAATCCCAGGAAAGTCCGTTTCTTTATACAGGGTATGTGGCCGGCGTTGGATCAATTGGGACGAATAGTTCTCGACCGACCGGACAACATCTTTATGAGCCCTGACGGGCACGGCGGAATACTGTCCGCCTTGCGAGTCGGCGGAATGATTGACGATATGCGGACGCAAGGACTGCATACGCTTTTCTATTTCCAAGTTGATAACCCGCTCGTTGAGATTGCCGATCCGGCTTTTATAGGTCTGCACAATATAAAACGGGCCGACGTGTCGGTGAAGGTATGCGAAAAGCGCGGGCCGGAGGAGAAACTCGGAGTAGTAGTTGTGCGCAACGAGCGGTGTGCCGTTGTCGAATACAGCGAGATGAATTCAGAACAGCAGAACGCGCGCATGGACGACGGGAATCTGAAGTTCAGATACGGAAGCGTGGCAATCCATGTATTTTCACTTGATTTCATAGCGCGCGAAGCGTCGGCCGACCTGCCGTTGCATGTCGCCCGCAAGAAGGTGCCTTATTGCGACGACAATGGTAATACAGTTACCGCTAAAGCGCCTAACGCCTGTAAGTTCGAGAAATTCGTGTTCGATGTACTTTCAGATGCGGATACGGTCGTGAATATGGTTTTCCGGCGCGAAGAGGAATTTTCTCCGGTAAAGAACGCGGAGGGTGAAGATTCCCCGGCAACTTCACGAAGGGATATGATGGAAAAATGGGCACGCTGGCTTTTGAAGTGTGGCGTGAATGTTCCTCGTAAAGCAAACGGCGATTTGTTGTTTAAGCTGGAGATTGATCCGTGTTTCGCGCTGAATGCAGATGATTTGGCAAATCGCCTGCCTGAGCAATTTAGTGTTACTGAGGATACCGTGCTTCGGTAGACGCTCTTGAAGAGTGTCAAAGGCGAGCCAGGAGCGGTGTAACTATAGCAATTGGTTTCGGCAGTCGGCATTCAGGGAGAGGTGATTATGAGTAAAGTTTTGATAATTGGCGCCGGCGGGGTCGGCAGTGTGGTGGCTCACAAATGCGCGCAAGTTCCCAAAGTGTTTGATCATATATGCCTTGCCAGTCGAACAGTTTCGAAATGCGATGCCATTGCTGCAAGTATTCGCAACAGAACCGGCGTTGAAATCCGGACCGATTCGGTTGACGCAGACGACCTTGGCCAAATGACGGAGCTGATCCGCAGTGACAAGTTTGATCTTGTAATCAATGTGGCGCTGCCATATCAGGATCTTCATATAATGGACGCCTGTCTGGAAGCCGGAGTCAATTATCTTGATACAGCCAACTATGAACCACCTGACGAGGCCAAATTTTGTTATAAATGGCAGTGGGATTACCGGGAGCGTTTTCAGAAACGCGGTATCATGGCGTTGCTGGGTTGTGGATTTGATCCTGGTGTAACCAATGTGTTCTGCGCATATGCCCAGAAGAAACATTTCGACGAAATTCATACGGTGGACATCATGGACTGCAACGGAGGAGATCACGGTCATCCGTTTGCTACGAATTTTAACCCGGAAATCAATATCAGAGAAATTACTCAACGCGGCAAGTATTGGGAATCCGGCAAATGGAAGGAGACCGATCCGTTAACTGTGCACCAGACATTCAATTTTCCAGAAGTCGGACCGAGAGAAATGTACCTTATGTATCACGAAGAGATGGAGTCGTTGGTCGAACATTTGCGGGGTCTGAAAAGAATAAGGTTTTGGATGACTTTCGGTCAGGAATATCTGACACATTTGCGTGTGCTGCAGAATGTCGGAATGACTCGAATAGATCCGGTTATATATGAGGGAAAGGAAATCGTGCCGTTAAAGTTTCTAAAATCGGTTCTTCCTGATCCGTCATCGCTTGGTGTCGGATACAAGGGTAAGACCTGTATAGGCTGCTTGATAAACGGGGAGAAGGACGGCAAACCGATGTCGTATTACATATACAACGTGTGTGATCACGCAGCGTGTTTTGCGGAAGTTGGATCGCAGGCCATATCGTACACAACAGGTGTGCCTGCTATGATCGGGGCAATGCTTATGGCAACCGGAAAGTGGCATGGTGCGGGTGTGTTCAACATGGAGCAGATGGATCCGGACCCGTTCATGGAGAATCTGAATTTGTACGGTTTACCATGGCAGGAACAGTTCAATGTCAAGCAATTGCCTTCCTGATCTGAGCGGTGTTTCGACGCCGTGTTATCTTGTGGATGAAAAGCTTCTTAAACGGAATCTTCAGAAGCTTGCATTCGTGCGCGAACAATCACAATGCAAAATGCTTCTCGCGCTGAAAGCGTTTGCAATGTACGACGTGGCCGATCTTGTGGGCAAATATCTTGATGGAGTAGCGGCCAGTTCGATTGATGAAGCCAGATTGGGGAAAGAAAAATTTCGTGGTGAAGTCCACATGTGCGCTCCGGCTTATAGGGAAAAGGATTTGCCTGAACTACTGACTTATATAGATCACATTGTTTTCAACTCGAGCAAACAATGGCGCCGACTCCATGATTATGTGGTTGATCAAGCAAAAGATGTGTCCTTCGGTATCAGGGTGAATCATTGCCATTCAGAGGTTGCTACTGAGGCATATGATCCGTGCCGACGATATTCCAGACTTGGCGTGGTCAGGGAGGAGTTTGACACCGAATTATTGGAAGGCATTACAGGCCTGCATTTTCATTCGTTGTGTGAACTAGGTACTGACGCGTTGGAGCGAACGCTCGCCGCGTTTGAAACTCAGTTCGGACAAGTGCTTTATGATATGGAATGGGTTAATTTTGGTGGTGGGCATCATATCACGAGAGATGACTACAACGTTGACCGTTTATGCGAATTGGTGTCGGCGTTTAGAGACAAATACGGAGTTGCAGTGTATCTAGAGCCGGGGGAGGCAATAGCTCTGAATGCCGGTTATCTTATTGCCTCGGTAATTGACATTACTAAAAACGAAAATGATATAGCTATTCTCGACACTTCGGCCAGCGCCCACATGCCGGATGTTCTCGAGATGCCGTACCGGCCCAAAATTATCGGCGCTGATGATTCCGGCAAATATAAGTATAATTATACGTTGGGCGGTATGACATGTCTGGCCGGTGATGTAATAGGCGATTATTCATTCCCTAAACGGCTTGAGATAGGCGATAAACTTGTTTTCTGCGATATGGCTCATTATACGATGGTAAAGAACACTACATTTAACGGCATTCGATTGCCTTCAATAGCGCTAATTGACGCTGAGACAAGAGACATCAGAGTAGTCAAAGAATTTAGCTACGAAGATTTTGTGACGAGACTTGGAAGCGTCAAACGATAAATTACGGCAGGGCGAACCCTCCGGGTGAGCCGCAGATTGATGAATAATTCAACGGCTCGGCAAGACGCCGTACCCTACCGGATGGCGACGACCACACGGAAGCCGATGGTATCGTCACGGGTCTTAGGCGAGTCAAAACCTATTCCCTTGATTCTAATGCTGTCTTTGCCGTCATAATCCCAACTTGCGCCGTGTCGCACCTTATACTTCTTGTCAGGATCGAACCAATCATCGCACCACTCCCAGACATTTCCGCCCAACCCGTAAATTCCTGCTTCATTTGCGCCGCTATCGGACACCGGGCATGCAACGGCAAAGCCATCGTTGTACTGCTTGATTCCCTGCCAATAAGGCAAGTTTTCTCTGGCGGTTATGTCTGAATAATTGCCGTATTTAGGCGGCCAGTTGTTACCCCACGGATATATTCGATTATCTCCACACTGCGCCGCGGTAACCCATTCGCGATCAGTCGGTAAGCGGAACACGGTTCCCTGCGGGATACGATCCGAAAACTCCTTGTTGAGCCATTTGCAATATTCTGTTGCGTCCTTCCAGCTTACATAAACGGCAGGCTGCTGGTCGCCGTCCAATGAAAACCGTTCCCGAAACATGCTGGTATGCCTCGAATTGAATCGGCGATATTGTCGGTTCGTGATCTCGTATTTGCCCATCCATAGCCCGAGTTTTTCAATCCACACGAATTCGAGACTTTCGCCGCGGCCGATGGGAACGGACAATATTGCGCCAAAGGAGGCTGCTAACTCCTCGGTTTGAGGGGCTCGGGATTCGGTATCATCGGTTTCATGTGGAATCTCCTCGATTTTCTCTTCCGGCTCCTCGTTAGTGATGGCTTCAATATCCAATTGGTTCGCAACCTTTGCGTAAGCGAGCATCATTGTGGTGTCGTCGGCCTGTTTCAGTATGGCCCAATGCAGAGGCGTGAAACCGGAATTGGTTTTTAAATCGAGATCAGTTCCAGAGCGAATCAGCAATGAAACAACATTAGTCGCATTTTTTCCGGCGGCCCAATGAAGCGGAGTAATTCCTGCACGGGATTTGGCGTTGATTTGGGCTCCGGCAGTTAAAAGCAATTGCGCTGTATCGGCCGCATTTTTTCCGGCGGCCCAATGAAGCGGAGTAAAACCTGATGATGTTGCCGCTTCAATATCAGCTCCGCAGATAAGAAGCATGGCTGCAATACCCTTATGATTGAGTGCAGCAGCCAAATGCAGAGGCGTTACGCCATCGGTAAGGGGAACATTCACTTCGTCGTCGGTAAGTCGTCTTTCCAGAATGGAGCTGACGCGTAAAGCATCGCCGGCTCTTATCGCATTATGTAATTCGGATGCCATTAAGCGGGAAGAGAAACATGAAATGCCGAAGATCGCGAACGCCAATACTGTGACTGATTGGACAATGCGCTTTGATTTGGCGGTGGTCCATTTGTGCAGCGCTTGTTTGTGCGCGATGAGTGTGTCAATGAGTCCGGTTATATATGTGATTAAAGCTGCCAAAAACGGCAACAGAACTTCGAGAAGAGACATTTCTTCCGGATTAATGTTGGCCTGATTGTTCGCGAACGCCGTCGCAAAGGCCATTGCTGAGATGAGCCGACCAATTGCCTTGATAATGACTATAACAAAGAAGGTTAAGAAAACTGACGCGAACAAAACGGCAGGAATCCAACGGCGCTGCAGCAACTGTCCGGCGCCTGGAAATAGAAAGGCCGAAAAATAGATTGGCAGCTTGCTTGGTCTATCGTCGTGTGTCTCTTTTTGTTCGGAATCTGCCATAATTGCGAATTGTCCCATAATAACGGCTTCTTGAACCGATGTCCAATAGTTGGTAGAGTATTATTGATTTCGCCGAACGTCCAGAACTACGTTGTGAAGGGAAGGCTGGAGATGGTAGAAATGAATCGCCGTGAGTTTCTCAAGAGCGCTACGGCTATCGGAATAACGGGCGCTGCCTTTGGTCCTGGCGCTTTTGGCGCGTTCGACAAGCCTGTTGTATGTGTTGTTCACGGGAGTAATATACCTGCCATGGTTGCGGCCGGTATCGAGCGTTTTGGAGGCTGGAACGCTATTGTGGCCAAAGGCCAAAAAGCAACCCTGAAACCGAACGTGGCATGGGCAAGCGGTCCGGAAAGCGGCGCCAATACTCATCCGGACGTTGTCACTGCGTGTGTTGTCGGTTGCAGATCTGCCGGCGCGTTAGAAACCATTATTGTTGAAAATCCATGTTCCAATCCGAAACAATCCTTCTCCATGAGCGGCGTTGAGGCAGCAGTCAAAAAAGTCGGAGGACGAATGTATGCGGCCAGAGATCAGAGCCATTTTGTAGAGGTCACATTACCCAAAGCAAAGGTCATGAAGACCGCCATGGTTGCCAAAGACGTAATGGAAACCGGCTGCCTTGTGAATATTCCGGTTGCAAAAACTCATGGTTCAGCAGTACTGACGTTAGGAATGAAAAATTGGATGGGTTCTGTTCTGGACAGACGGTTCATGCATGCGAACAACCTGCATCAGTGTATTGCGGATCTCAGCACTCTTATCAAGCCGGCTCTCGTTATTGTTGATGCGATCCGGATTATGTTGAACAAGGGGCCGCGAGGACCCGGGGAATTGGCATATCCCAATCAGATGATCTTTGGTCGCGATCCTGTAGCTGTAGACGCCTACGCAACTACGCTTTTTGGCAAAAAGCCATTCGATGTGCCTTGCATCAAGATAGCTCATGAAATGGGCGTAGGCATTGGAGACCTCGCTCTAATAGATGTTCAGAAGATCGAAGTTTGATCAGCCTCTCAGAAAAGATTCAAATGTCAGGATTCAATTAAAGAATCCAGGGCGGAATGCTAACATCCAATATCAAGCGTGGAATTGTTTTGGTTTCGAAGGTGAATGTTTGGTATTCGAGGGGTATTGGGTTTCGAGAATGATTACACAAGCGCGTTTTCGTCTGCTCATAAGGAGTATTTGCCTTGTCGTCGCCGTGATATTTGCGTCACAAGTGTTGCGCAATGTTGCGGAGATATCGGCTGATGATACCGGACATTTGGATAGAACAGTGAGTATTCTTCGGAATACGCCAATTGCCGGACTATCGGCTGTATTTCCGGCCATGAGTCCTTTTATGAGTATATGCTCATCGCTGGCGCAACGTTCTTTATCGTCCGCGCTGGCAATTCTGGCTGTGCCTATCCTGGTAATGTCGGCGTTTCGGGGACGTTGGTTTTG
Source organism: Lentisphaerota bacterium (assembly GCA_016934225.1). Classification (GTDB taxonomy): domain Bacteria; phylum Verrucomicrobiota; class Kiritimatiellia; order UBA8416; family JAFGTH01; genus JAFGTH01. The sequence goes on from JAFGTH010000073.1 coordinate 8,380, forward strand.
CCGTTGGATGTGTCCGACAGGATTTGTGAGCGAGTATATTGGAAAACTGTCCACACTGAGTGATAAACAGAGGCGTGTCTTGTACAAAAGCTGGCCCAATATCGCGTCGTGGCTATTAGTCATGACTCTTGGAGCTTCACTGATTGGATACCCGGTATTTTTATGGCTTGACCCGCTAAGTATGTTTAACGGTTTCGTCAACATGTTTCGGGCGCCCGTAATACTCGGTACAACACTGTTGGGCATTGGATTTTGCGCAGTCATCGTCGTGAGTGCGTGGCGGCCGAATCTTTGGTGTTATCGTTGCTGTCCGTTGGGCGCGACGCAGGAATGGTTGAAAAAGGCCGGTAGTCGTATATTTGTCGCTTTCCGCCGAAAGCCTGCGTATGGAACAAAGTGGGGGTCCGTTAGTGCAATGACATGGGACCGTCGCACGTTTTTTGGGCTTGTGCTTGGAGGTATTGTTGGAGCGACAATCGCGAAATTTGTGCGCAAGTCTCCGATCAGACCGCCCGGCGCTCTGGCCGAAGGCCAATTTGAAGCAGTATGCTCGCGATGCGGGAATTGCATTGGCGCTTGTCCGGAAAAGGTGCTCAAGCCTGATGTTGGAGAAGCCGGTATTGCCGGATTGTTGGCTCCTGTTCTGGAGATATGTCCAGGATATTGCGCCGAATGGTGCAATGAATGCGGCAAGGCTTGTCCCACAGGCGCGATTCGTTCAATGACGCTTGCTCAAAAGCGCGATATTTCGATCGGTACGGCCCGTGTTGCTCGAAATAAATGTCTCGCATGGGCACAGAGAGAGTATTGCCTTGTTTGTGACGAATATTGTCCGTTCCATGCCATCCGTGTGA
>JAFGTH010000074.1 GCA_016934225.1 Lentisphaerota bacterium
GTGCTGATCGAATCGGGAATCGGTCTGGCGATTGGCGTGGTCATGCTGGCATGGGGCAAGCATGTTCTCGGTTCCGTTGTCGTCGTGATTGCTTTGACATTGCTGTTCACCGGTATGTTTGTTCCCCAGGTATATGGCGTTATCAAGCGGCAGTTCTTGTTATTGGGGAAGAGCGTAGGAATCGGCATGAGTTGGCTGCTGCTTGTTCCATTCTTCTATATATGTTTTCCGCTCGGCCGACTGGGGTTCAAGTTGACCGGTCGCGATCCGATGACTCGTGCATTTGAACCTAATACGAAGAGTTATTGGATGCCTAAAAAAACCATAGCCGGTTTGGAACATTACAAGAGGCAATATTAGCGGCCTGCAACGCAAGAAGTGGCAAGGGGCGATGAGGGAGGGGAATGGACCCGCAGAATGTCGAACAAGGAATGTCGAATGCCGAAGCGGGGTGGGAGAAGGAACCGCAGATGGACGCAGATGGGAGGGAGAAGGAACCGCAGATGAACGCAGATGGACGCGGATGAGGGAGGGGAATGGACCCGCAGAATGTCGAACAAGGAATGTCGAATGCCGAAGCAGGGAGGAAGAAGGAACCGCAGATGAACGCAGATGGACGCGGATGAGGGAGGGGAATGGAACCGCAGAATGTCGAACAAGGAATGTCGAATGTCGAAGCGGGGAGGAAGAAGGAACCGCAGATGAACACGGACGAGGAGGGAGAGGCAAGCGGAGATTAGATTCTTCGTCGCTGCGCTCCTCAGAATGACATTTGATACTGGAGCTTGGAATCATGAATATTCCTTTTGTTGATCTGAATACGCAGTACGGGAGTATTCAGTCTGAAATAGATGAAGCTATTCGGCATGTAATAAACGACACCGCCTTTGTCGGAGGCGAGTACGTTGCCGCATTTGAAAAGGCATTTGCGGCAAAATGCGGAGTGCGGCATTGTATTAGCGTGGGCAACGGCACGGACGCTCTTTTCGTCGCACTGAAGATGCTCGGCATAGGCCCCGGTGACGAGGTCATTACGACGGCGATGAGTTGGATCGCCACATCAGAGACAATCACTCTTGCCGGCGGAACGCCGGTGTTTGTGGATATCGAACCGGATTGTTACGACATTGATGTATCGCTTATCGAGCAAAAGATCACCGACAGGACTAAAGCAATAATCCCGGTGCATTTATACGGACAGCCTGCCGATATTGACGGAATCCAAAGAATTTGCGACAGGCACGGATTGTTCATGCTGGAGGATTGCGCGCAGGCCCATTTCGCTAAATACAAAGGGCAAAATGTCGGCACGTTCGGCATTGCCGGAGCGTTTAGTTTTTATCCGGGCAAAAACCTTGGCGCGTACGGAGACGCCGGCGCAATAGTTACGAACGACGACAAATTGGCAAAACGGATGCGGATGTTCGCGAATCACGGCGCGCTCAAGAAGCATTTCCATGAAATAGAGGGCATTAACAGTCGTATGGACGGCATTCAGGCGGCGATTCTGTCGGCTAAACTCCATCACATTGACGAATGGAACGCGGCGCGCCAAAAGAATGCCGCCTTCTACAGTGAAGCGCTGCGCGATATTGACAGCATTACCGTTCCGGCGATCAGACCGAACGTAAAACATGTATTTCATGTGTACGCGATACGATCAAGAAAGCGCGACGAGTTGCAGAGCGCTTTGAATGCCGCTGGCATAGCGACGGGCATACACTACCCGACCGCGTTGCCGTTTCTGAAAGCCTATGAGCGGTTAGAACACAAGCCGTCCGATTTCCCTGTTGCGCATGAATGCCAGGAGACGTTTCTTTCCCTGCCCATGTATCCGGAGTTAAGTAAGGAACAAATCCGGTATGTTACCGATATTATACGATCAAAGCAAAATGACTGATTGCGGAAGCATAATCTGAAAAGGAAGTTTTTCTGGTGCGTGGTTACACAATCTTGTGTTGTGTCTCTTTGCGCAATGGAGCAGATGCTTTTCTATTGGTAATAAGCAGCCCATTTTTGTTGTTGAGGAACGGAAAACGGTTCAACGATTTTATCTCTTCTGGCGACGAGCCAGATTAGCGCATCAACGACAATGCTTGGGCTGTTCAATTCAATTCCGTCAGGAGTTGAAAAATGCAGATACCTGATGGAGAAACCATTCAGATCGAGAGCCTGTAACAAACAATCAGGGCTGAAAGTATGGAAGCCGTGATTAAAGTAACCGTTGCACACAGTATGTATAAACAAATGCCCGTTTTCTTTGACGAGGCTCATTAGATTCCATAGAGCTTACTTGGTATCAAAAACGTGTTCGATGTTTCCGATGTCTATCACTGTGCTGAATTGTTGAATGAGCGAAGCGGGTAAAGGCAAATTCATGTCCGGACGTAAATCCGCCCTGGGATCGAATAAGTCTATTATTTTTGCAGGTTTCATTCCGTAGTTTTTCAGCACTTCATGCAAGGAATTTGTCGAAAACGCTGCTGGCAATTCCTTTTGCGGTCGAAATTTTGCGCCTGTGAAACTCCTGTTTTTCAACAGAAACTGCAGATACAATTTCAGACGACGTTTGAGCAATATGGCCGGAGTGGGTGCCGGATTATAATTGCATACCTGATAACCCACAATGACTGCCGGATCGGATAGAAATCCTTCTATAGCGAATATATCACTATAGTATGGAATTATGCTCTCTATGAATAGCCATTGTGTTTCTCTACTATTTCGCCTTCAGATATTTCAATTTTGTACCGTCGTCAATATAGATTTGGCGTTAAACGGCGTCTTTCATATATTTATGCGATTTAACAGGAAAGGTGATTTTTCTTGCGTTTCCCGATTTGTTCAATACATACTGAACACTCAGCGCATAATTAACGGGTACGGAGTCTGCCTGTATTCGGTCTGCTTGTTCGAATTTCCTAATAAAAACGCCTGTACAGCGCTCCCTGTTCAAAACTTAAGGATGAGAGAGGGGGCTCGCGAATGGAACCGCAGAATATCGAACAAGGAATGTCGAATGTCGAAGTAGGGAGGGAGAGGGAGAAGGAACCGCAGATGAACGCAGATGGACGCGGATGAGAGGGAGAGAATGGAACCGCAGATGAACGCGGATGGACGCGGATGAGAGGGAGAGAATGGAACCGCAGATGAACGCAGATTAGATTCTTCGTCGCTGCGCTCCCCAGAATGACAGCGTCTGCGATCTTCCACGATAGACTCCCTCCGTCTTTGAGCCTGTAACTTTGAACTTTGAACTCTGATTCAACCCTGAACCTCCCCAGCACTGAACTGTGAACACAGAAGAGGCGCATAATGAAGCATAAAGAACAAACCACTATATCTCCTGTCGTTCGGCGGTTTGTTGAAGATGCCGGGAACCTGACCCAGTCGCTTGGCGTCGGCAGGGTTATTGGCCAGATATTCGCATACCTGTATTTCAGTCATGAGCCCAGGAATCTGGCGGACATGCAGTCGGCTCTCGGGATAAGCAAGGGAAGCGCCAGTACCGGTGTGCGGCAGCTCGAACAATGGGGCGCGGTGAAGAAAATCTGGGTCAAGGGCGACCGCAAGGATTACTACGAAGCTAGCGACTGGTTCGGCAGGATCATCAAGGCCGCCGTGCTCGATACCGTGGGCAAGAAGATGTCTTCATATTCTTCGCTGATAGAGGAGATTGAGAGCGATTTGGATGCAATCGAGTTAACCAACGGCGATGGCAAATTCATCAAGGAACGCGTCGAGCACCTGAAGAAGTTTCAGAAGAAGGCGCAGAATGTATGGGGCAGTCCGCTGTTGCAGGCGTTGTTGAAGTAGGGGAGAGTTGAAAGTCACAAGATCAAAGTTAAAAGTTGCAGAGCGAATTGAGGGGTCGAAACTGGAAACTGGAAACTAGAAATTGGAGACCAAAACTGGAAATTGGGAACTGAGGGTGGCCGATTAGGTGTAGACGAACAAGGCAGCCGGTGGCCACCGGCCAAGGTGCCAAGTGAAAGTGAAGGCAAAAAGGGTTCAGGTGTTCAGAGTTCGATGTCTGAACTCTGAACTTTCACTCCGAATGGGTTCAATTCCGTGTCCTCCTCTGAGTTCTCCGTGTCTCGTTGCCTCCGTGGTTCAGTTTCCCTCTCTCGTCTTTGATCTTTCAACTTTGATCTTTTAACTTTTAGCTTTAACATACTCATGAAAACCCGGCGAACCACAATTGTAACAGTCTGTGTGGCAGGTATTGCCTCCGCATGGGTCGCCTATGTTCTGTTTGGCAAGATCGTTGTCCGAGCGGCATACGAAGACAGATCGCTAAAGTTTCTGAATCGGGCTATTGAAGGACGCAACGTGCATCCCTTCGAGTTGTACCTTGAACTTGCCGACGCGCTTTTCCTAAAGTGTTTTGTCGGCCTAATTGCGTTAGTGGTTGCTATGGCGCTGCTGTATTTTTTGAGGCGAAAAATCGGCAGTTCGAAACGCTCTTCTCAAAAGAAAGAAAATTTCGTTTGGAAGCGGGCCGTTGGATTGGCGTGTCTCGTCTGCGTCAGCCTTGGAGCTCTGTTTGCGGTATGGTTGCTCAGGCACAGGGTCTTTGTTCGAAATCTTTATGGCTATTCCGAAATGAGCGCGCCGGATTATGCTGAGCCTGTCTTTCCGGGTCTGACGGAAGAACAAATCTCCGCATTAGGTTGGGCTCATAAAGCTGATGATCATCCCGCCAGTTCGTATGTTGGTTTTCAGAAGCAGAAACCGGCCGGCAAAGTGCGCGTTGGGCTATTCGGATGTTCCTATACGCAAGGGCTTGAGACGGCGCCGGGCCATGATATCGCGTCATTTCTGCAAAAGCAGTTTTACTCTGCCGGACGTTCTGATGTTGAAGTTGTAAATTTTGGGGTAGCGAGCTACGGAGTCCATCAGATGTATCTGCTTTGGGACTACTTGGGCTGTCAATATGATCTTGATTACGTTGTAATCTTCCCGTTTCGGTGGCACATCAATCGAGACAACAGCTTTTTATACGATGGCAGGACGTTTGCCGGTGTGCATGCTTGTTTTGTCCTTGATGGAGATGAACTGCGTTTGGTAATGCCGGTTACCGGCGGGTCGCGCTTCGAAACAAGCCGAATATACCACCGCTTTATTCCGCCCTGGCGATATTGGAGATATGACGCGAAAGCGCCTGCTTCTATCAGAGCTTTGTTGCTTGGAGACGATAATTTTGGGGTCAATCCATTTTATTACAGATCTCACGCGCGTAAAACAGAAACAATTTATGAAACATATGTTCGACTGATTCAGAAAATGGCGGAGAATTCTCCCGCTCTGATTGTGGTGGCAAATGATGACGATATTTATGAAATGCGACGCGAAGTATCCGTTCCCAATGTGTCGTTTTTTAGAAGCCGTGTGCTTGAAGCTGTCGCTGCGTCTATTTACTGGGCTCCTGGATGTCATTTTTCTGCTTTGGGCAATGATCTGCGCGCAAAGGAATTATTCGATTTTCTGACAGGGCAAAAAAATCCGGATTTATGCAGATTGCAGGTGTGCATTGCCGAATCCAAGACAATAAATGACTCGGTAACAAAATCACTTGCTTCATATTGCGACGTTGAGCTTGGAATTGGAACCAATGCCGTGGCAAGTCTATTTCGTCGTAGTTTGAATGAAGCAAGCTGGAGCCGCTCGTTGGCTATGGATTTCCGTAAAGACGAAGTTGTATCTTTATTGCAGCAGGCGAAGGAGAATCAGGTTAGATTCGTGCCTTTGCCGTTTGGATTAAAAGACGGCGATTCTGTCTCGTTTTCATTCGCGAGCGAATTGGTGACAAACGATGTATCAATAGGCACACTTGAAGTAAATAACGGCGTCGTTGGCAGGATTCAAGCGTTCGGCAATGGCGCAAGATCGTTGTCTTTAAGAGGGAACGGGGAATTCGATTGGACGGTTGAAGTACGCGAGCCGGACTACCTTTCAGAGACAGTAATTAACTGGTCCAATCGTGTTGAAAATCTATCCGTCAAAATAAGCGCGAAAAATGCCTTGGAAGGGTACCAATCGCGTTATCGGGTATTAAGCCATTTCGCAAGACGCGTATTGCTGTTTCGAAGATGGATAGAAATGCGTCAAATATTCGAATTGAAACCAACATGCGCCGGTTTTCTTTACGCCCAAGGGAAAGCCGGACAATATGTGCTGATAGATAAAATCGCCGAAAAAGGGCCGGTACAACTACGACTAACTAGAGAGGACGGAGGGGTTGAATTTATGCCGACGTTCCTGAAGTATGAAGTTATTCCGATGGATTGTCCGCCGTTTGAGCGATTATGCCCCAATCCGATCAGGGTGTTGGAGGAGTTCAAAAACCAAAGTTCAAAGCGAGACAAGAGTGCACGAGCAGGTGTACGAGTACGGGCTTAGTCGGATCTGCGTTTGTCGGCAGTTTCGCCTTCTGGGTTTGTGGAGAGAATGGAACCGCAGATGAACGCAGATGGACGCGGATGAGGGAGAATGGAACCGCAGAATATCGAACACGGAATATCGAATGTCGAAATTAA
>JAFGTH010000009.1 GCA_016934225.1 Lentisphaerota bacterium
CCTTTTTTATCTGGAAACCACTTGACCAGAGCTGCTATCGGACAGACATATGCAAGACCAATTCCTGTTCCTCCGAGAATCCCAATGCCGAAAAGAATTCCCCAGAAGTTAGCCCCGGCCAGCCCGGCAAACACATAGCCGATACCGAGTACAACACCGCCCGTCATGGCGACAATACGCGGCCCGACTTTCTTCTGCCATTTTCCCGCGATCAGCGCCATAACAACCGCAAATGCCACCAGACCGGCGGAGAATACCGCCTGCGTTTGAGTTTTGCTGAACGCAAACGGATCTTCTGTCAGCTTCTTGGTGAATGCACTCCACGCATAGATGGCGCCAAGACACAGTTGAATAAGAATTCCACCGACAACCACCAACCAACGATTTATTACTTTATTTTCTGATGTATTCGACATGATTCCCTCGCTAATTGAACAACGCCCCAGTATGCCCACACCGTACTGGGCCGTTTGCTCGATCTAGTCACATATATCAAAACCACAGATTACTGTTTGTCTTGTACCAACTTCTCAACAACATCCGGATCGGCCAGTGTGGTTACATCGCCAATCTGATCGGTTGCATCTTCAGCGATCTTGCGAAGAATACGTCTCATGATCTTGCCCGACCGGGTCTTCGGCAATGCAGGCGCGAATTGCAATTTGTCCGGCGCTGCAATCGGGCCAATCTCCTTTCGCACATGTCCGATCAATTCCTTCCGCAGGGCATCGCTCGGTTCCACGCCTTCAACAAGCGTTACAAACGCGTACAAACCCTGCCCCTTAATTTCGTGAGGCATCGGAGCAACGGCAGCTTCTGCTACCTTCTCATGACTCACGAGCGCGCTCTCGACTTCCGCAGTTCCAATACGATGACCGGACACGTTGACGACGTCGTCCACGCGCCCCATCAACCAGTAGTCGCCATCCTGATCAATCCGGCATCCGTCGCCCGTAAAATACATGTTTTTGAACATTGTGAAATATGTCTGCACAAAACGATCATGGTCTCCCCACATCGTTCGCATCATACCGGGCCACGGCTTCTTTATACAGAGCTTGCCACCTTCATTAACGTTGCATTCGGTTGCATCGTCGCGCAAAACAACCGGTTCTACTCCAAAGAACGGCTTTGAAGCGCTGCCCGGTTTCAATGTATGCGCACCCGGAAGCGGAGTTATCATGAAACCGCCGGTTTCCGTCTGCCACCATGTATCCACGATCGGACAACGCTCGTGCCCGATATTTTTGTAGTACCACATCCATGCTTCCGGATTGATCGGCTCGCCCACCGTGCCGAGAATTCTGAGCGAGTCCAGCTTATACTTCCGCGGCCATTCGTCACCTTGAACTATCAGGGCCCGTATGGCTGTCGGCGCTGTGTAAAACTGAGTTATTTTAAATTTGTCTATTACCTGCCAGTAACGACCTGCATCCGGATAAAGCGGTGTGCTTTCGAACATCACGCTTGTTGCGCCGTTCGTCAGCGGACCGTACACAATATAGCTGTGGCCGGTCACCCACCCAATGTCGGCTGCACAAAAATAAATATCGTCTTCCTTCAAATCAAACGTCAGTTTGTGCGTCAATGTCACCCACACAAGATAACCGCCGGTGGTATGCACAACACCCTTAGGCTTTCCTGTCGAACCGGATGTATAAAGAATGAACAATGGATCTTCGGCGTCCATTACCTCTGCTTCGCATTCCACCGATGCTCCGGCCATCACATCGTCGAACCAAACGTCACGACCGTCTTTCATGTTGACGGCAACATCAGCGCGCTTCACGACAACAACTTGCTCAATTGAGGGCGTTTCCTTAAGCGCTTCATCAGCTATGGACTTCAAGGGCACGTTCTTGCTCGCGCGCTTCGAAACATTTGACGTAATCAGTATTTTGCAATTCGAATCGTTGATCCTGTCGCGCAACGCATCGGCGCTGAATCCACCGAATACTATTGAATGGATCGCTCCAATACGCGCGCAAGCCAGCATTGCAATCGGAAGTTCAGGCACCATTCCGAGATAGATGCAAACCCGATCACCTTTCTTCACGTTCATGCCCTTGAGAACGTTGGCAAACTTACATACTTCGGTATACAGTTCTTTGTATGTGATCTTCCTGTCCTCAGTCGGCTCATCGCCCTGCCAGATTAACGCGATCTTATTTTCTCTTTTAGTGCCGATATGCCGATCCAGACAGTTATATGCAATATTCAGCTTGCCATCCTTGAACCAAGTGTGTTCAACGGTGTTGCTTTTAGTATCCCAAACAAATTCTCTGGCAACAGTCGGCTTCTTGAACCACACAACCATTTTCTCGGCCTGTTCCAACCAGAAGTTATCGGAATCGTTGACGGATCGGTCATACATCTCCTGATATTGTTCTGCAGTAACATATGTATCCGCTACTATCTGCGGGGGTGGCGGGAAAGTCCTCGACTCAGTCATTAGCGACACAGTTGATATTGCTTGTTTTTTTGCCTCTGTCATTTCTTCCCCCTCTTTGTTGAATAAATATACGTAGATATTTCCACGCGATTCCCAACGTGAAAGTTTGTATAGTACCCATCCATATTCTAATGGACAAGTTCAGAATGCTCTTTTTTTCAGAAAACCACATAACATTGCCTTCCGGACAGCATACGCCCGTCGAATGCAAGTGCTTGCCGGTTCAATCTAATTATTGCACGGAAAAGAAGGCCCATAATCCTGTTGATCATGTATGACTATTCATTTTAGGATCATGAACCTTATGAGAATCGTTCAAATAGCCATATTGGCGTTCGCCCTTGCAATCCCATACGTCTGTAACGGATCACATATCACGCTTGAAATGCAGGCAACATCAAGATTCAAGGGCGGCAAATGCCGGATTGATGCGAAAATCACCAACCGCGGGGATGAAACAGCTTACAGGATTCGGAACGAGGCGATTCTCGGTCAAACTAAACAGCAAAGTCAACTGCACGACACACTGGAACCGGGTCAAAGTATGACAATGTCAATTGACCTCGGAACAGCGCCCGATGTCCCGGGAACTTACACGGTGGTACTGCTTACACATTATACAGACCAAAACAACTACCCGTTTACCGCGCTGAGCTCAATTCCTCTTCTGACTACAGATCCGATTGAAAAAGAAACACCAGTTCGAGTCCGATTGTCTTCAACAGAGCTCGCGTCAAGAGGGCATATTCCTATCGCCATTGAATCAAGATCACGTTCGAATATTACCGTGCGCTTATCTCTTATACTGCCGCCCGAACTATCCGTCTCAGAACCGCCAGTCGTGCCGCTTGCGCCAATGTCAACAACCAATCTGACAATCCGTATTGACAACCGATGGGCCAGGCCGGGCAGTTGCTATTCCGTGTTTGCGGTTATAGACTACAATCTCGACGGACAACATATAAGTTCGACATCAAGCGCAGAATTAAAAATAACGCATCCTTATCGGATTCGCGCAATATCTTCAAAATGGTGGATTGCGCTGGCTATTGTTCTTGCGGTATGCACCATCATAGTTCAGATCGCGAAACCAGAGCCCAAAGGACGCATCCGGAGCATCCTCGCCTTAACACGACGTTGCTATTCGTCAATAGTGCTTCTGAGCTTGGCAATATTCACCCTTTACCATATACCTCCGGCATACCTGCTCATGGATACAATAGCCACCGGCGGAGACACCCCGGCGCATAACTACCTTGCAAGCCATCTTGCACAACAACTGTTTCATCACGGCCGAATCGTTTCATGGGCGGATGGATGGTGGTGTGGTTTCCCAATGTTTCAATATTATTTCTGTTTGCCTTATATTTTAATAGTCGTACTGGATATTTTCATTCCGTTCAACATTGCGTTCAAAATTGTGTCTGTTATTGGAATTCTCTCGCTGCCGACATGTGCGTATATTGCCGCTCGAACGGCACGTTTGCCCAAGCCAATGCCTATTCTTGCCGCTATTGCAATGGCACCGTTTCTATTCATACGCTCTCATACAATGTGGGGCGCCAGCATTTACAGCACCCTTGCGGGAATGATCGCAAACAGTCTCGGGTTTTCTATTATGCTTCTGTTTGTAGCCTGTGTGTACCGTGATGCAATGGACGGCAAAATGAGGATACGCACGGTTCTGCTAACCATAGCTTTGCTGGCATCCCACTTCTTTACTTCTGTTGTCGCCATTCTCTCTATATCGGTTATCCCTCTATTATTCGGCCCAAAACGGATATTTCGGACCGGGCTGATATTAGCATCCGAATGCGCCATGGGTGTGGCGCTTATGGCATGGTGGCTAACGCCTTTGATTGTAAAACAGGGCTATTCAATGGATTTCGGGATAAACTGGGACGTCAACTTGCTGAAAACCTTGCCGCCGGCCGCTTTAATCGCTCTCGTATCGTTGTCAGCCGCCGGTGCTATTCTGTCCTTCCGCCGCCCGTATAGATTTCTTGTGGTTTCAGTATGGATGGCCATGTTCAGCGTGTTTTTGTTTTATTTCGGTTATTCCATTTCGCCGGTATTTGTCAATGTACGATTGTGGCCTTTCATATTCTACGGCTTGCTTAACCTCGCTGCGGCGGCAATAGGAGCGCTTCTGGCCAAATTGAAAGCGCAAGAACTGGGTGTAAGCAGCATATTGATCATCGCGCTCGTTGTCTTGATTGATCAGCCGAATCATGTGCGCGCATGGTCGGAATGGAATTTCAAGGGTATGGAAAAAAAACCATACTGGCCAGCCTTTGAAACGCTGGCGCTATCGCTCGACGGCACGCCAGGACGACTGGCCAACGACCTGCATGAAGACAACAACTCGCTCGGATCAACCAGAGTTTTTGAGTGTGTCCCACACTTGATATCAAAGCCTATTCTTGAAGGCGGCATTGTCAATTCCGCTATTGGCTCCATGTTTTCTTATTATATCCAAAGCGAGACTTCCCGCAGTTGTGCCGGATTCCCCACAATCGTTAAACCAACCAGCTTCAACTTCGAGAACGCGACAAAACATCTCGAACTGTTCAATGTGAAACATTTTATAGCCCGATGGCCGGAAACACAGAAAGCGCTCCGCGCATCACCACATTGGGAATTTCTAAACGAATCACACGGATGGGAGCTGTACGAACTGACTACTCATGACGGCAGTTTTATTCATGTTCCGGGAAATAAACCGATTGGCGTACAATTGAATGACAGACAAAGACGCGGCAAATCATGGAAGCTCGCCGGACTGCAATGGTTGTACAACATTCAGTTTATTGACCAACCGTTTGTCTTTCTCGACAAAAAAGACGGTATTCCATCCGAGATTGAAAAGGTCATCTCCGAATTCGAGTTCTTCTCCTCTATCACCAACCTTCATCCCACAATCGGCCAACACATCAACAAATCATCATCTCTCATTTCGGAAGAAGCTGTTGATAACGGCTTGATCAGATTCAAAACGCGCGCCGTCGGAAAACCACATATTATCAAGTGCACATATTTTCCAAACTGGAAAGTGCGCGGCGCAAAACAGGTTTTCATGGTGACACCATGTTTTATGCTGGTTTTCCCTGAGAAAGAAACAGTTGAGCTGTACTTTGCGCGAACATTATCCGATTATGCAGGAATGGCTGTTTCAATCATCGGCCTGTTGTTCGCCGGAGCTTATTATGGGAGAGGCATATGGCGATAAGTCGCGCATTTCTGCTGAAGACCATAGACGCGACAGTGGGCCTCGCGGCTTGCCGCATTCTGGGTCACGTTAACGCATCCAACAATGCGGATCAGACCGCTCCGGCAGAAGAAATCCAAAGAATACTGCTGATAAGACCCGGCGGTATGGGCGATATGCTTCTTTTGATACCCGTTATTCGCGCGATTGCAAAACGCTATCCTGCCGCCGCAATTGACATAGTATGCGAGAAACGCAATGCACAAGTGTTAAAAATGGCGGCCATAGAATGCACTCCATTGTTATACGATGCCAGACCGTTTAACGTAATACGCCATCTCGTCAAGCATACGTATGATATTGCTATTGACACCGAACAGTTTCACAATCTCTCTGCAATCGTTGCATATATCAGCAATGCTCCCGTTCGAATCGGCTTTAAGATAAATCCGCTCCGAAACCCAATCTACACCCACCTTATAAACTACGCGCCCGATGGATCAGAATTGTTGCAGTTCATGCGCCTTGTTGCTCCACTGGCAATTTCCTCGGACAATATAACAATAATCGGAACGCTTTCTGAACCGGTTGCCGCAACTAAAAATTTCCCCTCCGATATTGCGTCTTTCATGTCATCCAACCGATACGCAGTTATACATGCAGGATGCAGTTCTCCACTCAAACAATGGTTGCCGCAAAATTTCGCAGCCGTACTCAAGGAGCTTCACTTGCGCTACGGCCTTTCCGCAATAATTGTCGGTGATTCGACAGATCGGACGACGGCGCAAAACATTGTGAAATCTGCGGATGCGTTCGGATGTCAAACAATCTCCGCCGCCGACAGGCTGTCCATTTCGGACACCGCTAATGTGATAAAGCATTCATCCATATTCATAGGCAGCGATTCCGGACTGGCGCACCTGGCAACAGCGCTTGATGTGCCGAGCGTGGTACTGTTCGGACCGACAGATCATCTCAAATGGGGTTACAAAGACAACCGGCACGCAATAGTTTACAAGAAACTGCCCTGCGCTCCTTGCTTTATCTTCGGATATCACAGACCGTGTAAAAACAATGTCTGCATGAAAAACATTCGCCCGGAGGACGTTCTAGCTGCTGTTGACCAAGTGCTCCAATGAACTACGGTAACGGCTCGACAGTATCCATATCCATTTCCCGCTTCCATGCCTCATACAAGTCTCTCAGCAATCCTTCATATTCTTCAAAGTCCTCGACCCATGCCAAAGATTCCTGTGCCTTCTCGAAATCACCGGCTTCGATATACAGATCCGCCAACACAGCGTGATGATGCGGATTCCAAAAATCCCATTCCACGAATTTTCTCCAGTATTTAATGGCTTTGCTCAATGACTCACGACGAAGCAAGCGCGTTTTCAACCGCCTGAGCTGACTTCTATATGGATTCAATGATAATCCTTTGTCACACCAGTATGCAGATTCTTCCACACGCTCCGCGATTTCATTGCCATACGTATCGTACCGCTCAAAATAATATTTTTCTGCAATGAAGATGCATAAGTAGTAATTGTAGGGATACCTCTCAAACGCCTTTTCGGCGCGTCTTGCAACCGATCGCAGACTTATATCCGGCTGAATATACTTGATCCGGTAATAAGTAATCTGAGCCAAAGCGGCGCGGCAACCGTAGGCAATACCGAATGTGCTGGCTACCATTACAATCGCGCACAACAGAATCTGCAGCTTCTTTATGCCCGACGCAAACACGAGAATCCTCTCACTACTCAAAGAATAATCGTTGCAGGGACTTCAATTATATCATCTGTCTTGATAATCGGATCGGATTGTTTGCCCTGCTTGATTCTCTTCGTGTCATATGTCATGTTACCCACCCTGACTTTACGCTCGTTTGCATACTCCGTGAAGCCACCAGCCGCAGCTATGGCCTGCATAAGCGTAAGGTCGCCTGATAACGTGAATGGACCGGGGCGTTTGACTTCGCCGTGCACAAAGTACTTGCCGTCCTGAGGAACAATGACAACATTGATTCGCATATAATATTGGCCTGCAATGTATGCTTGCCGAATCAATTTTTCCGCTTCAAAAGTCGTTCTGCCTTCCAGTTTCACCGTGCCGATATGAGGCAAACTAATGTTGCCGATAGCGTCAATGACACAGGGAATAACCTTCTCTTCCGGAATTTCCCTGAGGTAAATCATGATTTTATCGCCTCGCGCGAACGCGCCGACTTTTCTTCCGACACGATCAACAGGCTGAGATGAAATCGGTTGGTCGTCTTCCTCGCTCCATAACCATGGACTTCGGTCGGCAGTATCCGGACTGTAACGCATTAAACGCTTGCTTTGAATAGATCCTTGCACACATCCAACAACTAAAAGCGCCGGCATACATACCGACATTATAACATTTTTTATCACGCTTTTCATAATCGTTTAATCTGACTGATAAAGAGAGGCATAATAACAAGATCAGGTGTGTCCGCCAAGACCGCTTTTTTGCGGATACGAGTAATAGTGCTGATGATAATAGTAATACGAATGATCTCGCGATATATTTATGTTGTTAAGAATTACCCCAAGAAGATTCCCGCCGATATTTTCAACCATAGCTTTGGCTCTGTTTGATACTGCTCTTGGATATTTTCTATGCTGAATGACCAGCAGCACACCGTCCACCTCACGGACCAAAAGCGAGGCGTCACTGACGCCTATGATAGGCGGCGCGTCAAACAACACCATATCATATCGCGCCTTTAGTTCGACAAGCAGATCTCGCATTCTAAGAGTATCGAGCAAACCATGGACACTTGACGCCATTTTCCCGCTGGAAAGAAAATCAAGGTTGGCCACGTTTGTTCCTTTTATTGCCTTATCCAAACCAATCTCACCGACCAACACATTTGATATGCCCACATCGTTGGACATTCCAATGATTTTATGTTGTCTCGGTCTGTGCAAATCTGTATCCACCAGCAATGTTTTATCGCCAAGCTGCGCACACACATATGCCAAATTGAAAAGCGTGAGCGACTTGCCCTCAGATATGCTGCCGCTCGTAACGCAAAGCGTTTTGCCGCCGTTTAGTTTCTTGGAAAAATGAATATTGGTTCTGAGCACACGGTATGCTTCAGCATGAGCACTATCGGCGTCCGGATCCGTAAGCGGACGCACTTTCTGCGGAATTACTCCGAGTACCGATACGCCCATTGTGGTTTCAATGTCGTCTATCGTCTTGACAGATGTATCGAGATATTCGATGAAAAACGCAAGGGCTATCCCTGCGCCGATACCTACAATTATACTGATAACTATATTCAGCGGCAAATTGGGACTGACACTTTCTTCAACATCCGGAGGCATCGCCGGATCCATGAGTTCGATCGTTGTTTTGGGTATTCTTAACGCAATTTTTTCTTTCGAATATTGCACTTCCAGGGTGTCCCGCATCTCTCGCGCATGCTCGAGTTCTTCCAAAGCCTTGTCGAATTCACGGTAGCCCTCGGATTCTTCCTTGCGAGCACTTGTGCGCAAAGCGCTTAACTCCGATTCCAAAATCGCATATTTTGCCTGCTCGGCCTCATAATCCGCCAAAACACCTATACGAAGTCCGTTAACGGCATCCTGTATCTTTTTATTCCATTCTCCGATAGCCGCCTCAACCTTAATCATCTCGGGATGTTTTGCGCCATAAGTCTCTCTCATCCTTGTCAGTTCAACCTCTGCCCGCCGTTTCTCTGTAACGAGAATGGCCAACGAAGAATCACCGACAAGAGATTTCGCGGCGCTGAGAAGATCTTCGTCCGAAAGTTGCCGAACTTTCTCGTATCGCGCCTTTTTCTCGGTCAATACCACACGAGCGATTATGCGCTGCGCCTCAAGCTGCCTGAGACTCTCAGACTCAATTGTCCCACCCATCCCTGCGATAGGTCTGATCAGATTAATCTTATATTTAAGACGTATATCTTCGACCTTTGCTTCAGCCTGCTCAACCAACTTCTTCTTCTCATTCAGCGATTCTTCAAGTGCTTTGAGCGCATCCAGTGTTGCGTCCATATTCCTTTTCGTCGTCTGTTTCCGGTAAACCTCAGCCACCTTATTGGCTGCCCTCGCAGCTTCGATGGGCGCCTGTTCATCCCCCGACCCGCCCATCTCGCGCAAGTAAACTCGGATTTCTATCAGGTTGGTGTCCCGATATTGCTGCGCCTTAATGTTCGCGGCCAGAATATCGCAC